>DATJZY010000126.1 GCA_035577985.1 Candidatus Eisenbacteria bacterium | reverse complement strand
TGCTCGTGAACCACTACTCGCTCCTCCGCACGACCGAGGAGATGCTCGGCATCTCGACCTATCTCGGACGGGCGCGGGTCGCGAAGAGCATGCGCGCGGCGTTCAACCTGTAGCGCGGCCGCGGCGTGGCCGAAGACGTGGGCGATCCGTCGGTGCCTTCGTCATCACGACGCGCTAGAACGTCGATGGATGCGCGCGCGGACCTTGCTCGCAACGGGGGCCCTTCTGGCCGGGCTCGGCGCCGGCTCGGCGATCGTCATGCTGCCGCCGTCGGACACGCGCGACGCGGCTGCCGCGCCACCCGCGATCCCCGAGCAGGAGCAACAGGCGCTCATCGCGGCCTTGAAGCCCCCAAAGCACGCCGTCCCCGTCGTCGCGGTGCTCGGCCTCAATCGGGGCACGGAGACGACCGACTACGTCGTGCCGTACGGCGTGCTGCGCGCCTCCGGGCTCGCCGAGGTCGTCGCGCTCGCGACCGAGCCCGGTCGCCTGCACCTCATGCCGGCACTGACGCTCGACGCGGGCGCGACGATCGCCGACTTCGACGCGCGCCATCCCGACGGCGCGGACTACGTGATCGTGCCGGCGATGCACGACCCCTCCGATCCGACGGTGGCGTCGTGGATCCGGAGCCAGGCCGCCAAGGGCGCCACCATCGTCGGCATCTGCGCCGGTGCCAGGGTCCTGGCGCACGCCGGCCTCCTGCGTGGCCGCTCGGGGACGACGCACTGGTACGAGCTCGCCGCCCTTCGCAACGAGGAGCCCAGGATGCGGTGGGCGCGCAACCGCCGCTACGTCGCCGACCGCGGCGTGGTGACGACGACGGGCGTCACCGCCTCGATTCCGGTCTCGCTCGCCATCGTCGAGGCCATCGGCGGCCGGGCGCCTGCCGAGGCGCTCGCGCACGAGATCGGCGTCGAGCGCTGGGATGCGGCGCACGACAGCGATGCGTTCCGCCTGGATCGCCGCAGCGTGCTCACCGCCGCCGGAAACACCCTGGCGTTCTGGAGCCACGAGACCGTCGGCATCCCCGTCGCGTCGGGCGTCGACGAAATCGCGCTGGCCCTCACGGCCGACGCGTACTCGCGCACGTATCGCTCTCGGGCGCTCGCCGTCGCCGCGGATAGTGCTCCGCTGCAGACCCGGCGGGGTCTGACGATCGTTCCAGACGAGACGACGAGCGATCACGTCGACGTTCGCCTCGACGCCGTGCCGAGCGAACGTCCGGCCACCGTGCTCGATGCGGCGCTCCGTGCGATCGCCGGTCGTTACGGATCGCCGACGGCGACCTTCGTCGCCTTGCAACTCGAATATCCTCGCGTCGCCGACGCGCGTGGAGATTGACGCACGTATGCCCGTCCGATAGCCGGGCCCGATGCTCCTCCGCCTGATCGGGTCGTCCCTCCTCCTCTCCTCCGTCGTTTCCTTCTCCGCCGCCGCATCCGAGCGAACACTCGTCTCCGTTCGCGGCCGCAGCGAGCGCACGCTCCGCGCGCTCCTGGCCGCTCAGCAGGATCCCGCGAGCCCCGAGTACCATCGGTGGATCACACCCAGCGAGTTCGGACACCGCTTCGGGGCAGCGCCGGCCGACCTCAGGCGCGTCGAGCGCTGGCTGCGCTCGGAAGGCTGCGCCATCAGGCGGCCCAAGGGACGGCAGCAGGTCGAATGCGTCGGTGCTCGACCCGGACCCGTCCCGGCATCGATCGCGTTGCTGGTCGACGGCGTGATCGACCTCCAGCAACGGCTCCCCATCCGGCACGACGTCGCGCTGCGCCCGAACACCGACACGGGGGGCGTCTTCAGCTTCTCACCGCAGGAGTACGCGGGCTTCTTCGACCTGGCGACGCTGCAGGACGGCGGCATCGACGGCACCGGGCAGCGCATCGGGATCGTCGGCACGGCGCCGGTCGACCCGACGGACATCGATGCGTTCCGCACCTTCTACGGCCTGCCTGCTCTCGATCTCGAGCAGATCGGGACGCCGGGACCGAACCTCGACGACTTGGACCGGCTGGAATCGGTCCTCGACGTCAGCTGGTCGGGTGCGGTCGCGCCGGGCGCCGCCATCACCCTGTCGATCACGCAGGGCACGGTCGTCGATGCCTTGAAGGCCCTCGTCAACCGGACGGACGTTCCCGTGATCAGCCTCTCGCTCGAGCTGATCGCGTCGAAGCGGACGAAGGCGGCGATCAAGCAGTGCGCGAAGCTCTTCAAGCAGGCGGCCACCCAGGGACAGACGGTGCTCATCGCGTCGGGCGACTTCGGCGCGCTCGTCGTCGTGCAGCCGAAGAAGAAGCGTGGCGTCGGTCCGTTCGTCTCGTCGCCGTTCGTCACCGCCGTGGGTGGGACGTCGCCCACGCCGATCGATCCAGCCGACGCGTCCACCTACGGCACCGAGGTCGTCTGGCAGGAGCCGAGCATGGCCAGCGGCGGCGGCCGCAGCAAGACGCCGCGGCCGAGCTGGCAGATGGGGAGCGCGACGCGCACGGTGCCCGACGTCTCGCTGCCGGCCTCGGGCGTCTATCCGATCCCGCGGAACGGACGGATCCTGTGCTGCGCCGAAGGGACGAGCGCGGCCGCGCCCGCATGGGCGGGGATCGCGGCGATGCTGAATCAGCAGGGCGGGCAGCGCCTGGGCCTCCTCAACCCGACGCTGTACCGCCTCGGCGACGCGCAGATGAACGGCGGCACCGCCGTGTTCCACGACATCACCAGCGGCTCCACGGACACCTCGCTGGCAAAGGGCTTTCCGGCGAAGCCGGGCTACGACCTCGCGACCGGGTGGGGCACGCCGATCGGCTCGGCGCTGTTCGGCGCGTTCTGAGCCGTCAGCCCGCCCCGCAGTCGACGTCAACCGTCCGTAGGATCGATCTCATGGACTTGTCCGGCAGCGTGACGTCAGTTCGGCGGCGCGGCCACCGAGAGCGTACCCCAGATGGAGGCGTCGGCGACCTTGCCGAGTCCCGCCGGGTCGAACAGTGACTCGGGAATGGGGAGCCCATAGCGCACGGCACCGACCACGATGTCGGTGCGTGACTTCATCTGGACGTCCTCCATCGACACCTTCCGGATCGAGGGGACGCCGTCGATCGTCTCGGGACGGCTCCACTTCTGGACCTTCCAGAGACCGTTCGCCGGGTCGTAGATCTGGCGGTCGACCGGCAGATGCGAGTCCTTCGCGACGCAGGTGACGGTGCGCGCGTACGCCCACGTCTCCTTCGGAACCGCCTGGACCTGCTGGCACTTGACGCCGTCGTGCTCGGCGTCGCCCAGCGAGCTGAACTGCGAGCCTATGCTGACGAAACCGAGATCGGCGTAGTTGAAGTCCGAGTTGAGGAACGCGGTGAACGCCTCGGGCGAGACGATCTTCCGCACCCGGCCGATGGCGGGCAGCCACACCCACTGGACGTCCTGCGTGCCCGGACCGCCGTGCTGGATCAGATACGCGGTTCCGCGGAGAGACGGCGGCGCCAGTACGACGGCCAGGATGCGCGGCGTGCCCGCGACGACGCCGCGGGCCTCGCCCAGGGTGATCGGCGTCGACGATCCATCGGTCCCGGTCACGCTCAGGGTCATCGACCGAAGGGTCGAGCGCTCGGGCTCGAGCGCGGCCTGCATCTGCTTGATGACGGCGGCACCGTCGTCGGCCGCGGCGGGAAGGGGCGCCCGAAAGGCGAGCAGGAGGAGGGCGAGCGCGATCCGGGTGGCATGCATGGGGGCGCGGCTAGCATGGCCGTGCGCGCAAAGACAAGGGCCAACGGCAGAGCGTCCCGCCCGCGTGCGGGCCGGCCGTGAAGAGCGCGGCAGAGCGACATTCGGGAACCCGGTGGGCGCGCGCGCAGGAGCGGCTCGCCGCGCGCGTTGAACCGGTGGCTGGGATGCTGCTCGATCACCCGTTCGATGCCGCGCGGATCGACCTCCACGCGCGCGAGCACGTCGTGCCGCAGCACGGGCGCGAGGGGGGAGGCGGCGAGGACGCGCGCCGCGACCTCGGCACCCGCGAGCGTGAAGCAGCGGCCCTCGAGCGTGGTGAGAACCGAGAACGCGTAGTCGTGCAGCATGGTGGCGGCGAACAGGGCCTCGTCGCTTCGGGCCGATGCCGCGCCCGGTCGGGGCGATCCACTCCACTTGGCGACACCGTGACATGTTTTGTAGGCTCGGCTCTACGAAGACCTCCCTACCGGATCGTCGTGCGATTGCCGTCGGGCTCGTCGCCGTCGTCACGGCCGCCGTGCCCGCGTGGTCGGCGTCGGGGGTCTTCGAACGGACGTGGGGATTCGACGTCGACGCCTCGGATCCCGGCACCGGCTACGAGGTCTGCACGACGGCGGCGAGCTGCAAGCAGGGGACCCTGTCCGGCTTCGCGGGCGGGAGCCTCAACGGCCCGATCGGGGTCGGGACGGGGCGCGCCGGCGAGGTCTACGTGGCCGAGGTGGGCGGCGGCCGCGTCGAGAAGTTCCTCGCCGACGGGACTTTCGTCGCCGCGTGGGGCGAGGGCGTCGTCAGCGGGAGCCCGGGGACATACGAGATCTGCACTGCCGCCGCGGACTGCAAGTCGAGCTCGCACACGGGTATCGGCGGCGGGTACGGCACGCCCCTGGCCGTCGCGACCGATTCGCAGGGCAACGTCTACGTGGCGGGCGACGACCGCGTGACGAAGCTCGGCGCCGACGGGCACTTCATCGCCGTGTGGGGGAAGGACGTCGACAAGGGCGGCGGGACCGGCTTCGAGGTGTGCAGCGTGTCGGCCAATTGCCAGGGCGCTTCGGCGGGCGCCCTCGGCGGTGAGTTCTACGGAGCGGACGGCATCGGGATCGACTCGACCGATCACGTCTACGTCGCCGACTACAGTAACGACCGCATCCAGAAATTCGACGCGAACGGAAACTTCGAGCGCGCCTGGGGCAAGAACGTGGTGCAGAGCGGCAAGCCGGGTGACACGGGCGCGGGCTTCGAGGTCTGCACCACGGCGGCCGACTGCCAGGCGGGCAGCTCTTCGGCGGACACCGGCGGCAAGTGGGGCGGCACGATGGACAGCCCGTTCGGTACGCTCGGCATCGACACGAGCAACAACGTGTATGTCGGTGATCTCACGTCGCGCGTGCAAAGGTTCGGCCCCGACGGGCACTTCGTCGCCGCGTGGGGCAAGGACGTGATCCAGAGCGGGAAGCCGGGCGACACGGGGACCGGCTACGAGGTATGCACCGTCTCGGCCGACTGCCAGGGCGGAGTCGTCAGCAGCCTCGGTACCGCCGGCGGTGAGTTCAACGGTGTCTACGGCGTCGCCGTCGACGGCGCGAACCGTGTCTATGCCAACGACAAGAACCACGAGCGCATCCAGGTCTTCGACGCCTCGGGCACCTTCATCGCCGCGTGGGGCAAGGACGTCATCCAGAGCGGCCATCCGGGGGACTCGGGCACGGGCTACGAGATCTGCGCCGCGATCGCCGACTGCCAGGCCGGCGCCTACGGCACGCTCGGCGGCGAGATCAACGAGCAGGCCGGGGGTGGCATCGCCGCCGACGCCGACGGCGCAGTCTACGTGGCGGACTACAACAACACGCGCATCCAACGTTTCGCCGATTCGCCCCCGCCCGGGGGCGAGACGACGACCTCGACGACGCTGCCGGGTGCCACCACGACCACCACCCTGCCGGGCGGCGCCGCGTGCGACGGCCTCGCCGGGATCGGGCGCGCGCGATGCCGGATCGAGGCGGCGACGTCAGGCGCCCTTTGCGCCGATCCTGTGCCCGCGCCGGTCATGCACGCGCTCGACGCGAAGCTGTTGGCGGCCGACCGTCTCCTCGGGCGCGCGCTCGGCGCGAGCGGAAAGAAGCAGGTGCGGCTCGTCAGAAAGGCGCGGGTGAAGCTCGAGTCCGCGTCGCACGAGGCGGGCGCCGCCAGCCATGCGAAGCGCGCAAAGAAGCGGATCACCCCGACCTGCGCGACGTCGATCGGCGCGCTCGTGTCGGACATCGAGGCCGATCTCGGATGACGGCCGCGGCCGGACGGCATCTCAGGGCATGACCAGCTTCGCGATCGTGAACCAGACCCTGCTGCTCGACCTCGAGGCGCTCAAACTCCCGAACGACCGGTTCCAGTACCCGATCGATGGTCACGACGTGCTCGTGACGCTCGAGGAGCGACCCCGTGGTCGACGAGGCGCCGCGGCGTCAGGCCGCGTCGGGCTTGCGGTACATCGTCACGACCGCCGCACCGCCGAGACCCAGGTTGTGCTGCAGCGCGACCTTCGCGCCCTTCACCTGGCGTTTCTCGGCCTCGCCGCGTAGCTGCCAGTTGAGCTCCGCGCACTGCGCGAGCCCGGTGGCGCCGAGCGGGTGGCCCTTCGAGATGAGACCGCCGGACGGGTTCACGACCCACTTGCCGCCATACGTGACGGCGCCCGACTCGATGAGCTCGCCGCCCTTGCCCTCCGGACACAGCCCGAGGCCCTCGTAGGTCACGAGCTCGTTGGTCGAGAAGCAGTCGTGCAGCTCGATCACGTCGACGTTCTCGGGCCCGAGGCCCGACTGCTCGTAGACCTTGCGCGCCGCGGCGGCGGTCATGTCCTGGCCGATCAGCTTGATGCAGCTCTTCGCGTCGAACGTGCTCGAGAAGTCCGTCGTCATGGCCATGCCGGCGATCTCGACCGCCTGCTTCTGCAGGTTGTGCTTCTTGACGAAGTCCTCGCTCGCGAGGATCGCCGCGCCGGCGCCGTCCGAGGTCGGGCAGCACTGGAGCTTCGTCAGCGGGTCGAACACCATGGGCGCCTTCAGGATGTCGTCGAGCGTGTACTCCTGCTGGAACTGCGAATACGGGTTGTTCACCGAGTGCTTGTGGTTCTTGTGACCGATCTTGGCGAAGGCCTCGGGGCGCGTGCCGTACTTCTCCATGTGCTCGCGACCGGCGTTGCCGAAGAACTGCGCCGTGGGCGGCGCCGTCTCGAAGCCGCGGAGGTCGACCATCACCTGGAGCTGCTTGTCCATGGGGTTGGTGCGATCCATGAACTTGGCGCCGAGCGAGCCCTTCTCCATCTTCTCGAACCCGAGCGCGAGCACGCAGTCGGCGAGGCCACCCTCGACGAACTGCTTGGCCATGAAGAGCGCCGTCGAGCCGGTCGAGCAGTTGTTGTTGACGTTGTAGACCGGGATGCCGGTGCAGCCGAGCTGGTAGACCGCACGCTGGCCGGCGGTCGAGTCGCCGTAGCAGTAGCCGACGGCGGCCTGCTGGATCTCCGAATACGGGATGCCTGCATCGGCGAGCGCCTTCTCGCCGGCCTCCTTCGCCATGTCCGGGTAGTCCCAGGCCTTCGAGAACGGCTTCTCGAACTTGGTCATGCCGACGCCGACGACGAACACCTTCCGACCCATGTAGAGCGCTCCTTCTGCGCGGCCGTCCGGCCGCGGGTGAGTGGCAAACTCACATCTTCTATGGGGCCGGCGCGTTCGTGACAAGAGCGCTCGCAACGACGCCGGGGGGTGCGGGCCCATGCCCGCACCCCCCGAACGCGCGGCGCCTCAGTCGAGGAGCGAAGCGACGCGATCGACGAACGCGCGGCTCGGCGAGCCGTAGAGCGTCGTCGACGTCGTGGTCGAGGTCGTGGTCGTGGGTGTGACCGTGGTGGTCACGGTGCTGGTCGTGGTCACCGTGCTGGTCGTGGTCGAGGTGCTGGTGCTGGTCGACGTGCTCGTGGACGTCGTGCTCGTCGACGTGCTGGTGGTGGTCGGCGGCGGGTTCTTCAGCGCCGGAACGCACAGCTCACGGCGGTGGATGATCGTGAGCTGATCGAGGCCGAACTGGTTGGCGATGTTGTGCGCCTCGGTGCCGAACGCGATCGCGGACTTGGATTTGTAGCAGAGGAGATGCCCGGTGTGGTTCGGCGCGTCGGGATTCTCGTTGTTCTTGCTCGCTGGCGCGCAGAGGTGCACTGGCTTGAGCAAGGTCTCGGTGACCGTCTGGAACTGATCGGCGACGTTCACCGTGACGGGCGTGAACTTCGGTGCCCCTCGCGTCTTCCGCACCTTGTAGCACATGAAGTGGTCGACCGGCGGCGGAACCGCCGCGACGCCGTCCTTCGACGTCGGCAGCATGAGGAGGACCGGGCGGGTCACGTCGAGGGTCAGCTGTCCGAACTGATCGACGACGACCTGGCCGAGCCGCTTGCTGAACGCTGCCTTCGCCTTGTAGCCGGTCAGATGCTCGGTGGGATCGATGATCCCCTCGTTGTTCTTGTTGACCGGGTTGCAGAGCCGGTGCGGGAAGCGAATCGTCGCGGAGAGCGTCCCGAACTGGTCCTGCACGGTCACGGTCCTCGGCGCGAAGAACTTCGGCTTCGCCTCGTAGCACTGGTAGTGGTCCGGGTCCTGGATCACGGTCGTCGACGTGGTGGTGCTGGTCGAGGTGGTCGTGGAGCTGGACGTGGTGATCGTGCTCGTCGAGGTGGTCGTGGTCGTCGTCGGGCAGGCGCACGTGTTCGTGCACGGACCGGCGAGACACAGCGCGCCGCTCGGCGAGCTCGCATCGCACTGCTCGCCCGGATCGACGACGCCGTTGCCGCACGTGCACTGGCAATCGATCGCACACGTGAACACGCCCGAGGGCGAACCGCCGACGCACTGGCTTCCGGGCGGATCGCAGTCCTCTCCCGTCTCGACCGTGCCGTTGCCGCACGTGACGGCGTGTGCGGGCGGCGTGGCCGAGACGGCGATCAGGGTCCCGACCAGGAACGAGAGCGCGAGCAGGGTCTCGTAGAGCGCGAATCCACGACGGCTCCGGAATCTCTTCGGTCGACGGTACGGGGCCGTCTGCTCGTGTCGCATGGGAGTCCTCCCGTGAGGTGGTAGGAGGCCGTACCTCGAGATGCGCGCCGCTCGGTCCACGGGACGCGGCGCGCCACGTCGGGCTCACCATCCGCACGACGGCGGTGCGCGACTGCGGTCGCTGCGGCGCTGCTGCATCGGACCCCCTCCGGTGAGGAAGGCATACCAGATGCGGTGAGCGCGCGACCAGTGGTTTCTGCGTCGAACTTCACCGCCGCGCCGTGTCGTCGTCGCGCATCGGTGATAGAGGTCGGTCATGCCGAACGACGACGGCACGACGCTCCGCGACTACCACGAGCGCAGCAAGCATTCGGTCGCCAGCCTGCGAGCACAGCCGCACTACCTCGATTGGGATAACCAACCTCGCCCCTTCAAAGTCTACCCGGACCTCGACACGATCCCGCTTCCGACGGAGCTGCCCGGCTCGCAGCGGCCGGCGCTCGACGCGATCGCCGGCGTGCCGGCACCGGTCGCGACCTCGCTCGACCTGGCCCGCCTGGCGCACCTTCTCTACTTCAGCGCCGGCGTCGTGCGCCGGCGGACGCATCCCGGCGGTGAGGTCTTCTACCGTGCCGCGGCGTGCACGGGCGCGCTCTACCACGTGGACGTCTACGTCGCATGCGGGGACCTGGGCGACCTCGCGGCCGGCGTCTATCACTTCGGGCCGCACGACTTCGCGCTGCGGCGCCTGCGCGACGGCGATCAGCGCGGCCGTCTCGCACGTGCGACCGCCGACGAGCCGCACGTGATCGCGGCGCCCACCCTTCTCGTCCTCACCAGCACCTTCTGGCGCAACGCGTGGAAGTACCGGACGCGCACCTACCGGCACGCGTTCTGGGACGCTGGCACGCTGGTGGCGAACCTGCTCGCCGCGGCCGCGGCGCTCGGGATACCCGCCGAGGTGGTCACGGGCTTCGTCGACGAGGCGGTGACGCAGCTCCTCGAGCTGGACCCGGCGCGTGAGGTCCCGCTCGCGGTGATCGCGCTCGGGTCCGGCGGTACGACGCCGCCGGATCCCCCAGCGCTCGCGCGTCTCGACCTCGCGACGCTCCCACTATCGCCCGAGGAGATCGAATATCCGATCCTGCGCGCGGCGCACGATGCGTCGAGCCTGCCGGCCCCCGACGCCGTGCGGGCCTGGCGGGCGGCGGGGACGCCGGCGATCGATTCGCATCGGGGTGCGATCGCGCTCGCGCCGCTTGCGGCGTCGGTCGTCCCGGAGCCGATCGAAGCCGTGATTCTGCGCCGCGGGTCCACGCGCCGTTTCCCGCTCGCGCCGATTCCCATGGAGGCGCTCGCGACCGTCCTCCATGCGTCGAGTCGCTCGGCGCCGCTCGACGTCCATGCGCCGCCCGCGTGCTATGCGATCGTGAACGCGGTCGACGGCCTCGAGGCGGGCGCCTACGCCGTCGCTGCGGATGGATCGGCAATGGAGCTGCTTCGCCGCGGGGACTTTCGCCGGGAGGCCGGCTTCCTCGGCCTCGGCCAGGATCTTCCCGCCGACGCCGCAGCGTCCCTGTACTGGCTCGTCGACCTGCACGCGGTCTTCGCGCGCCTCGGCGATCGTGGCTATCGCGTGGCGCAGCTCGAGGCGGCGATCGCCGGCGGTCGCACGTACCTGGCGGCGTATGCGCTCGGGCTGGGCGCGACCGGCCTCACGTTCTTCGACGACGACGTCACGTCGTTCTTCTCGCCGCACGCCGCCGGCAAGAGCGTCATGTTCCACGTCGCCGTCGGCCGCCGCGGTCGCGCGCAGCGACCGGCGTAGCCCTCAGCTCCCGATCACGATCTTCTTCGCGCCGCGGGCGGCGAGCCACGGCTCGATGCGCGCCGCCATGTCGCCCTGCACGACGATCGTGCTGCCCTCGACCGTGGCGCCGCAGCCGAGCGCGCGCCGGAGATCGCGTGCGATCCGCTCGAGCGCCGACGGCGACACCCGGATGCCCTCGACCACCGTCGCCGTCTTGCCGCCGCGCCCCTTCTTCTCACGGCGGAGCACGATCTTCTGGGCGCCACCGAAGTCGATCTGCTCGGCTGCCGGCGCGGCCGGCGGAGCGGGAGGCGGGTCACCGACCGTCACGCCCCTGTCTCGCAGGAGATCGCCGAGCTTGCTCATGCGAATCGGCGGCGCAGCCAGTCGACCATGATGCGGCTCAGCTCGTCGGGCCGCTCCTGCTGCGTCCAGTGGCCGCAGGCGCGGATCATGTGGATCTCGAGATCGGCGACCGACGCGCGCATGGGCTCGGCCATCTCGGCGCGCAGCACCGGATCCCATTCGGCCGTCACCATGAGCGACGGCACCTCGATGCGCGCGCCGTCGAGCTGCGGGGTGGTCGCCCAGTTCCGGTCCATGTTGCGATACCAGTTGATGCCGCCGGTGAAGCCGGTGCGCTCGAACGTCCGCACGTACGTGTCCAGGTCCTCCTCGGAGAAGAGCGGCTCGCCGAGCGTCGGGCCCTGCTCGATCACGTCCACCAGGTTGCGCATGCCGCCCGCCGCCACGATCGCGGCCTCGACCTCGGCGATGGGCACGCCGCGGCGTCCGAGCGCGGTGAATACCTTGCGCACGTCGCGCGCGAGGGCGGCATCGGCGACGCCCGGCTGCTGGAAGTGCACGATGTAGTGGTTGTCGCCGAACGCCTGCCGCATCAGCTCAACGGGTGCCATGAACGAGCGCGGGAAGTACGGCGTGTTGACGCCGATCACGCCCGCCGTCCGGGTCGGATGCAGCAGTGGCATCATCCACACGACGAGGCCGCCCCAGTCGTGCCCGGCGAACACGGCCCGCTCGATGCCGAGGGCGTCGAGGAGGCCGACGAGATCGCCGGTCAGATGATGGATGTCGTAGGCGGCGACGTCGGCCGGGCGATCGGTGCCGCCGTACCCGCGCTGGTCGGGGGCGATGGCGCGAAAGCCCGCGGCCGCGAGGGCCGCGATCTGGTGGCGCCACGAGTAGGCGAGCTCGGGAAAGCCGTGGCAGAGGACGACGGCCGGCCCCTGCCCCTCGTCGCGCACCGCCATGCGGATGCCGTTCGACTCGACGATCTCGTTCGTGAACGCGGTCATGCGGCCGCCTTCATCGCACGCGTTCCGGTTGACGCCAAGCGCGTCCGCGACGTAGGCAGACCTGGCGATGTCGCCGACCAGGGTCGCCGTCTACGATCGCACGATCCGTGCCTCCCTCGAGCGCATCTGGGAGAACGTGCTCGACTGGGAGCACCTGCCGTGGCTCCACCGCGAGTCGTTCGGGCACGTCCGGTTGCTGGACGAGTCGTCCGGCGGCTTCCGCGCCGAGCTGTCGGTGCGCGGCGATCCGACGCCCTTCGTGATCGACGTCGCCATCGACCGCGCGAACCTCGTCTATCACAGCCGCACGGTGGACGGCCCGGGCACGGGCAGCGACATCGTGACGACGCTCGCGCCGGTCGCCGACCACGCGACGAACGTCCACGTCGAGTTCCTCCTGCCCCGCGTCAAGCCGTCGAGCGTCGAGAGCGTCGGGCGCCTCTACGTCGGCCTCTACACGCTGCTCTGGGATCAGGACGAGGCCATGATGATCCGCCGGCAGGCCTTCGTGGACGGCCGACTGGCGCGCACGACGTGCGAGGCCGTGGTCGGCGGCGCGCCCGTCCGCTTCTCGTCGGTGTGTCCGCACCTGGGCGGACCGCTCGACGGCGCCGCCGTCGAGGACGGCTGCGTCACGTGCCCCTGGCACGGCTACCGGTTCGACGTGCGGACCGGCCGGCGCGTCGACGGCGACGCGCCGGCGCTGCCGGCCGCCTGAGCTACTTCGCGTTCCCGAGCGCGTCCGCCAGCACGCGCGCCAGGTCCAGCACGGCGCGGCCGCCGTCGCCGGCGAACGACGAGCCGTGCATGGTGGCGAGCGTGCGCGGCTCGAGGGCGGCGAGGCGGCGCAGCGTCGCGTCTGTGTAGGGCGTGTACGGCATGTCCTTCGCCATGGGACCCGAGAGTCCCCTCACGACCGACTCCATCGCCGGACCGACGATGTCGGTCGCCGTCGGCGCCGGATCGCCGGCGTGGAAGAAGAGGTCCGAGCAGAAGAGCGTGCGCTCCGTCTCGTCGAAGAGGAGACCCGCGTCCCAGCCGTGCGGCACCTGCGGGGTCGCGAGGAAGCGCAGGCGGTGCCGTCCCGTCGCCAGCACCTCGCCGTCGGCGAGGGCGCGCGGCTCGCGGTCGGCGTAGTCATCCAGCATCACGATCTTGCCGACGAAGCTGCACACCGCCTGCGCGCGCGGCGCGACGTCGAGGTACTGATTCAAGGCCCCGCACTCGTCGGGCTCGAAGTGGCTGAAGCCGATCCAGCGCAGCTTCGCCGGGTCGACGACCTTCGCCACCGCCTCGCGCGTGACGTCGAACATCTTCCGGAAGGCGGTGTGGAACAGGAGCGGCTCCTCGTCCTTCACGAGGAACTGGTTGAACTGCATCTTGTAGCCGGGATGGAACGTCGAGATGCGGTACGTGTCCGGCGCGATCTCGGTGATGGTGCTGTTCATTCAGGAGCCTCCACGTAGAGCGATCGCTTGGGCGCGGCGAATACGCGCCCCACCATCGGCTCGAAGAACGACAGTGGGAGGGTCTCGCCGCGCGCGTCGAAGGCGGGCCCGTCGTACTTGGCGCAGAACTCCGCGGTGCGCTCGAAGCCGGGATGGTCGCGGAACGCGTCGCGAAGGTTCCGATCGAGGCCGATGTGATGGAAGAAGTAGTAGCCCTGGAAGACGGCGTGCTTCTCGACCATCCAATGGTTCTCGGCCGACACGAAGGGCTTCACGATCGCGGCGGCGATGTCGGCGTGGTTGTAGGTGCCGAGCGTGTCGCCGATGTCGTGCAGGAGCGCGCACACGACGTACTCCTCGTCGCGGCCGTCGCGGTGCGCGAGCGTCGCCGTCTGCAGCGAGTGCGTCAGGCGATCGACCGCGAAGCCGCCGAAGTCACCGCCGAGCAGACGCAGGTGCGAGAGGATCCGATCGGGCAAGCCCTGCGCGAAGCCCGGGAAGTACGAGCTGATGACGGCCCAGTCGTCGGCGGTGCTCGCCTCCATGCTCGCGAACCGCGCCCGGGCGGGGGATGAGTCGCTCATGTCGTCCTCCTGTCGCACGCGGCGACCCGGTACAAGGCCGCCGGCGTCAGTCCTCGAAGCGTGGCGGGCGCCTCTGCTTCCGGGCCGTGATCGCCTCCTGCAGGTTCTGGGTCGTCATGCGCACGAGGAGCTGGTTGCGGTTCTCGAGATCGATCGCGGCTTCGAGGCTGCCCGTCTCCAGGTTCGACCACAGCACCTTCTTCGTCATCGCGAGGCCGTGCGGGCTGTAGCCGCACATGGTGGAGGCGAGATCGAGCACCGCCTCGCGCAGCGCATCGTCGGCGACGACGCGGGAGACCAGCCCCAGGCGGAGCGCCTCGGCGGCGTCGACCTCGCGCGCGGTGAGGATCACGTCCGACGCGTGCGCGGCACCGATGGCGCGCGGCAGGAGCCAGGAGACGCCGAGCTCGGTCCCCGTGAGCCCGTTCGTGATGCCGGCGCTCCGGAACGACGCCGACGTCCCGGCGATCCGTACGTCCGCGCCGAGCGCGAGACAGAGGCCGCCGCCATACGCCGGACCGTTCACCGCCGCGAGGACCGGCTGCGGGATGGCGCGCAGCGCCGGGACCAGGTTCGACATGTATTCCATCGCCCGGATGGCGATGCGCGACATCGGCAGGCCGTCGCAGCCCGGCGGCACGCCGTGGTCCTCCAGGTCGAGCCCCGAGCAGAATCCCCTGCCGGCGCCGGTCAGCACGACGACCCACGTGTCGTTGTCGCGTCCGACGAAGTCGATCGCCTCGTAGAGCGGCGCCACGGTATCGAACGACATCGCGTTCATGCGCTCCGGCCGGTTCATGACGATCACGCCGACGTGCGGCCGTGGCTTCTCGACGAGAACGAAAGGCATGCGTGCGGCTAGCCGGCGCGGGTCATGGGGTCAACCATGGACGGCGCGGCACGGGACGCGGTACGAGCCGCGTCGTCCATCCGAGCGGCCAGATGCGCAGCGCCGCTCGCGGATCCTGCTCCCACCTCCGCACCTCGTCGGCCCAGCGCGGCCACGTCGGCCGCCACCAGACGCCGGCCCGCCACCCGGGGGCGCTGGTCGCGAGCGCCGTCGCGAGCAGTGCCGCGCACACGAGCGAGCGCGGGCGCGCCTCGCGCCGGATCCCGACCAGCACGAGCAGCAGGAACAGCGCCGCCGGCGCCAGGAAGTAGCGCTGGTTCGCCTCGGTCTGCGCGTAGAGGCGCGGGGCATCGCCGATGGCGCCGAAGAGCGAGGCGGTCGCGAGCACGAACGCGCCCGGCAGCCACGGCCTGCGCTCGCGCGGCAGACCAGCGGCGAGCCACACGATCACCGCGACTGCACCGGCGAGGAGCACGAGCGTCGCGAGTGTGTCTCCGCCGACCAACGTCCGGAAGCGCTCGCTCGCAGCGAGCCCGAGCGTCGAGGCGACGAACACGCGCTTCCACACGATGGCCGCGAGCACGAGCACGCCGAAGCCCTCGCCGCGTCCCGGAAGCGAGGCGCCGAAGAACCAGAGGAACGAGACCACCTGCAGGACGGCGCAGGCGACCATGATGCCCGCCTGCGACGTCGCGGCCGCCGTCCGCGCGCGCCAGGCGCGCCAGACGTAGAGCGGCGCCGCGAAGGCCGCCGCCGGGCCGGTGAGCCCGCACACGGTGATGAGCGCGGCGTAGGCGGTGGCGCGGCCTCCGCGGACCTGCGGCGGCTCGAGCACGAGCAGCCACGCCGCCAGCGCCAGGTAGCTCTGCGTCGTCACGCTGTTGAGCCAGATCCCGCCCGTGCGCGGGACGAGCAGCACGAGCGCGGCCGCGACCACGCGCCGGAACGTTCCGTCCCACTCCGGCGCCCGCCCGAACGCGATGATCGCCATCGGAACGAGCTGCGCCGCGAGCCCCGCGCACGCGGTCACGCGCGGTGCCGATTCGAGCGCGATGAGCCCGCCCGCCGCAAGCTTCGCCGCCGCGAGCGTCGCCACGTTGCAGTAGAGGTGGAGGTAGACGACCGGCCGCTGCACGAGCGCGTCGAGCCAGGGACGGCTCCACGCGAACGGGAAGAAGAACTGCCCCTCCTCGGCCCAGAAGCTGGGCTCGGTGAGATACATGGGCGCCCGCCACGCCGTCAGCACGCCCGCCGTCGCGACGATCAGCCACCCGACGGCGCGCTCGCTCATGGCACGGTGAGCAGCGCCGCGCCGAGCCCGCCCGCGGCGTCGCCGAGGCCGTGACGCACGATGCGCGTGCGGAGCTCGTCGTTGAAAACGTAGCCGCGCACGGCCTCGATGCCGGCGCCGTACAGACACGCGAGGTTCGACAGGCCGCCCCCCAGCACGACCACGTCGGGATCGAGAATGTTGATCACGTTCGCCAGCGCACGGCCGAAGCGATCGACGTAGCGATGGAGGACGCCCGCCGCGCGCGCCTCGCCGGACTCGGCGCGGCGCGCCACCTCGGCCGCGCCGCAGCCGTCTCCGCCCGCGTGGCGGTAGCTCCGCTCGAGCGCCGGCCCGGACAGGAAGGTCTCGACGCAGCCGCGCTGCCCGCAGTAGCAGTCGGGTCCGTCGTCGGCGATGCGATGGTGGCCCCACTCGCCGGCCACGTGCTGCGGCCCCGTCCACACGCGGCCGTCGACGACGATGCCGCCACCCACGCCCGTCCCCAGGATGACGCCGAACGCCAGCCGCGCGCCGCGTGCGGCCCCCGCGCGGACCTCGGCCAGCGCGAAGCAGTTGGCGTCGTTCTCCATCACCACCTCGAGACCGATGCGCCGCTCGAGATCGGCGTGGAGCGGCCGGCCGTTCAAGCACGTGGTGTTCGAGTTCTTGAGCGTCCGGTCGCGCGCCGACAGCGAGCCCGGCGTCCCGATCCCGACGCGCCGGCAGTCGGGTGCGCTCGCACGGAGCTCCGCGACGAGATCCGCGATGCGCCCGACGACGCGCTCGTAGCCCTTCTCGCGCTCGGTCGGCACGCGGCGCCGCGCGATCTCCGCGAGATCCTCGCCGAGGACGACGCCCTCGATCTTCGTCCCGCCGACGTCGATCCCGACGTAGCGCCCTACGCCGGCCGCCACTGGGGCACGAGGTCGCCGTCGGGCGACGGCGCGAAGTCGACCGCCATCGGCATGTCCATGCGCAGATCCGCCGCGGTCGCGCCGAGGAGGTTGCCCATGGTGCGCACGCCCTCCTCGCACTCGACCAGCACGACCACGAACGGCGTCCGGTCCTTCCACGCCGGCAGCACGGGCGGGTGGACGACCACCCACGAGAGGAGCGTCGCGCGGCCGCTCGCCGTCGCCCACTCCGACTCGAGCGACAGGCACGAGGGACACATCGGGCCCGGCGGGTGCCGCCAGGCCTTGCACGCGCTGCAGCGCTGGAAGCGCAGCTCGCGCGCGCGACCCGCGGCCCAGTAGGGAAGCCACCATTCGCCGCCGGTGCGGCGCTCGACGTCCGCCGTCGCTTCGCTCATGCCCTAGTCGCCCCGCAGGAGGATCGCGCCCGTCGGCACCATGTTGCCGCTGGTCGCGAGGGAGAGCTTCGCGCCGGGAACCTGGTTGCACGAGATGCCGCGGATCTGGCGCGTCGCCTCGATGATGAGGTTGATACCGTGCACGTAGGCCTCCGAGAGGCTGCCGCCGCTCGTGTTGTTGGGCAGCCGGCCGCCCACCTCGAGGCCGCCGTCCTCGACGAACGCGCCCGCCTCGCCCGGCTTGCAAAAGCCGTACTCCTCGAGCGAGGCGAGCACGAGCGGCGTGAACGCGTCGTAGAGCTGGGCCACGTCGACGTCCTTCGGGCCGACGCCCGCCATCGCCCACAGGGCCGTCGCCGCGTGCGCCCCGGGCGACTCGAGGAAGGGATTCTTGAAGAAGTTGTTCATCGTGAAGTTGCGCGGGCCCATGCCCTGCGAGGCCGCCGTGATCCACGCCGGCTTCTGCTTGCAGTTCCGCGCGAGCCCCGCCTCGGCGACGATCACCGCGGCGGCGCCGTCGGTCTCGAGGCAGTTGTCGAGCAGCCGCAGCGGATCCGAGATGAGCCGCGCGTTCGCGTGATCGTCGAGCGTGATCGGCTCGCGCATCATCGCGAACGGGTTCCGGCTCGCGTGCTTGCGGGTCGAGACCGCGATCCAGCCGAGATGCCGCGTCGTGTAGCCGCGCTCGTGCAGGAAACGGCGCGCGAACATCGCCACCTGGTCGACCGGCCGCACGAAGCCGTACGGCGCGTAGAAGGCGGTCTCGTTGCCCTCGGCCTGCGAGAGATCGCGCTCGCGCGACGTCCCGGCCCAGGGCCGCCCGCCCGAGCCGCGGTTCCGCGACCGGTAGATGAGCACGCAGCGGGCCATGCCGGCGGCGATCGCGGCTGCGGCGTGGCCGATCGTCCCGCACCCTCCTCCGCCGCCGTAGCCCACCTCGCCGAAGAAGCGCAGGTTCGGGACGCCGAGGTTGCGAGCGATGACGTTCTCGGCGGTGGTCTGGATGCTCCACTTGACCATGCCGTCGATGTCCGAGGGCCGCAGCCCCGCGTCTTCGAGCGCGATCTTGGTCGCTTCGAGGGCGGTCACCTCCTCGGGTTTGCCGATGTTCTTCGAGAACGGGAGCTGCCCGATCCCGACGATGGCGGCTTTGTCCTTGAGCGACACTAGAGCCGCGCGTACTTCTTGCACTTGAGCGACGAGGTGCCGCTCGAGCTGCAGGACTCTTCGCCGTCGCCGACGCGCACCGTCGCCGACACGACGTCGCTGCCGATCGCGCCGGCGATCGCCTTGCCGCGCACCTTCGCGACGACGGTCCCGTTCGAGCGCACCTGGACGATCTGGATGCCGTCGATCGTGTGGAAGGGATCGTGGCACTTGCGGAAGAGCTTGGAGTTGAGCTTCCACGCCGCCAGCGCGGCCTTCGCGGCCTCGAGCGCCGGGCCGCTCGAGGAGACGATGTCCTGCTTGATCGCGTCGAGCTGCGCTTTGGTGGGCTTCGACGAGGCCTTGCAGACGATGTTGGTCTGAGCGCACGGGCGATTGAGGTCGGGGACCGGCCCCGGCCGCACCGGGGAGGCGATCGGGCGCTCCTTGTGCGCCGATGCCAGGCCCGCCGACAGCGCGATCGCTGCCAGCGAAGCCACGAAACGGAACCGATCCACGGCCATGGAGCCCCTCCTCCGTTGCTGTCGTCCCGACTTCTACCCCAGCCGCCCACGGGCTCGTCAACGCAAGAGTCGAGCGCCCCGGCCTCGCGCGTGCGTCGGGCGCGTCGAGCAAGGCGCATGCCGTCTGCCGATGCACGCGCGCTTGCCGCCCCCGGGGCATCCTGGCTAGTGTCGTGACGCTCGATCGTCGAGCCGGATTGTCGTGAACACGCTGCGCAGTCGATTCGCCGAGATCGTCCAGAGCCCGCGCTGCGATCTCGCGCGCGGAGCCCTCGAGATCGCGCGGATCGCATACCCGGACCTCGACCCCGAGCCGGCGCTCGCGGAGCTGGACCGTCTGGCCGACGCCGTCCGGCCGCGCCTGATGCCGACGGCGACGCCGGTCGACCGGGCGCTCGCCGTGGCGCGGTATCTGTTCGGCGAGTGCGGCTTCAAGGGCAACGCCGACGACTACTACGATGCCCGCAACAGCTTCCTGAACGACGTCCTCGCGCGCCGCCTCGGCATCCCGATCACGCTCTCGATCGTCCTGATCGAGGTCGGCCGCCGGGTCGGCGTCAAACTCGAGGGCGTTGGTTTCCCCGGGCACTTCCTCGTCCGCGTGCCCTCACGCAGCGGGCCCCCGCTCCTGCTCGATCCCTTCCACGGCGGACAGCGCGTGGGGGAGGAGGAGCTCCTGGAGCGCCTGCGCGGCCTCGCGGAGGCGAATCGCGGCCCGACGTTCGAGACGGTTCCGGAGGAGTTCCTCTCCAGCACCACGTCCCGCGCGATGCTGGGTCGTATGCTCCGCAACCTCCTGCGCATCTACCTCGAGCGCGACCAGGACGCGCAGGCGCTGCTCGCCGTCGACCTCCTCCTGGTCATGACGCCGCAGGGCGCCGACGAGATCCGCACGCGCGGCTTCCTGTACGAGCGGCTCGGCTGCGCCGCCGCGGCTGCGACCGACTTCCGTCGCTATCTCGAGATCGCGCCCGAGGCGGACGACGTGGAGCAGATCCGCACGCGCCTCTCCCGCCTGCTGGACGACGCCCCGACGCTCCACTGACCGCGCGACAGCGCGCCGCGTCGTTGAGGCCCGCCCGGTCGGAGAGTACCTTCGCTCCGGGCGTCGAGGAGGTTCAGCATGGCGGAGCGGCGCGAGGGCGAGGAGAACCGGCTCGCAGCGGAGATCGCGAACGAGCCCCAGTGGGTCGTGTTCGACGACGCGGAGGGCGAGGACGACTGGGCCGCCCGGGAGATCGCGACGGCGGTGGTCGTCGCGACCTGGTGGGCACTGGACCGACCCAAGACCTAGTCTCGGGTCGCGACCGGACGCGAGAGTGCAACCGGTCGAGAGCCCTGCCCTGAGCGCACGCTGCGGCACCCGTGTGCCGCGGTTCCCTCCTCGCGCGTGCCTGCGCTGCCGCGCCGGCTTCGCCGGCCGCGGCATGCCGGTCGCGCGTACCACCGACGCTACACCCTCGCGTCCTAGCCCCGAGCCAAGACGGAGTCTTGGCTCGGCTTCCCGAAGTCGACGCGCCCACCGTCCTGGTAGGCGCGCAGCAGCAGGCGGGCGACCGTCATGCGGTGCACCTCGTCGGGGCCGTCGTAGATGCGCGCGAACCGGGCGTTGCGATACATGCGCTCGAGCGGCGTGTCCGACGTGACACCCTTGGCGCCGTGCACCTGGATCGCCCGGTCGATCGCCTGGTGCAGCATGTGCGCGCCCACGACCTTGATGATGCCGATCTCGATGCGTGCCGGGTCGCCCTGATCGATCTTGTGCGCGGCGTCGAGCGTCAGCAGGCGACACGCCTGGATCTCGGCGGCGGTGTCGAAGATCATGTTCTGGATCGACTGCTTCTTCGCCAGCGGCTCGCCGAACGCGACCCGCGAGTTGGCCCGCTCGCACATGAGATCGAAGGCGCGCTGGGCCTGCCCGAGCCAGCGCATGCAGTGGAAGATCCGCCCCGGCCCCAGGCGCTGCTGCGCGATGAGGAAGCCCTGGCCGCGCTCCCCGAGGAGGTTCGCCTTGGGGACCCGCACGTCGTCGTAGGCGACCTCGCAGTGACCGCCGAGCATGCCGAGCACGGGCGTCTCACGCACGATCTCGTAGCCCGGCGTGCCGGTCGGAACGATGATCATGCTGTAGGCGCGGTGCGGCGGCGCATCGGGCTCGGTGCGCACCATGACCGTCGTGTACGCGGCCCGGTTGGCGCCGGTCGTGAACCACTTGCGGCCGCGGATCACCCACTGGTCGCCGTCGAGGACGGCCGAGGTCTTGAGCTGGGTCGGGTCCGAGCTGGCGACGTCGGGCTCGGTCATCGCGAAGCTCGGGAAGATCTCGCCTGCGACCAGCGGGCGCAGGTAGCGCTCCCGCCACTCGGGCGACGCGTACAGGTTCAGCATGATCGAGTCCTGGAGCGAATGCGTCCCGAGCGCGACCATCGCGTGCTCGGCGCGTCCCACGACCTCGTTCACGTAGACGTAGTCGAGGAACGGAAGCCCGCCGCCGCCGATCTCCTTCGGATGGCCGAGCGCCCACAGGCCGTCGGCCTTCGCCTGGGCCATGAGCCGCAACATGATCGCGCGGCCCTCGTCGCCACCGGCGTCGATCACTCCCTCGACGGGATAGATGCGCTCCTCGATGAAGCGGCGTACCTTCTCCCGGATCGGACGCACGTGCGACGGGACTTCGAAGCTCATGGCGGCCACGCATAGCACGATCGGGCGTATCCCCAACCTCGTCCTGGTGACCGACCGGCATGCGACCGCCGGGCGCAACCTCGTGGACGTCGTGACGCGCGCGCTGGGCGCCGGCCTCCCTGCCGTGCATCTCCGCGACAAGGACCTGCCCGGCCGCGAGATCCACGCGATCGCCGAGCGCCTGCGCGCCGCGACCCGCAGCGCGGGCGCGCTTCTCTACGTGAACGATCGCGTCGACGTCGCGGTCGCGGTCGAAGCCGACGGCGTCCACGTGGGCGGCGCGTCGCTTCCGGTCGACGTCGCGCGCGCGCTGCTCCCCGCCGGAATGCAGATCGGGCAGTCGACGCACGGCCTGGACGAGGTGCGTGTGTCGACCGCGGACTTCCTCTTCTTCGGGCCCGTTCACGATACGCCGTCGAAGCGAGCCTTCGGCGCGCCTCAGGGGATGGCCCAGTTGCGTCAGGCCGTCGCCGCCGCCCGTGCTCCCGTGATCGCGATCGGCGGTCTCGACGTGGGTCGTGCTGCGGCGGCGCGGAACGCCGGGGCACATGGCATCGCCGTCGTGCGCGCGATCCTCGCCGCCGGCGACCCCGCCGCGGCGACGCGAGACCTGCTCGCCGCGCTCCGCTGATAGGACATTGACCCACCCCTGAGAGCCGGCTAGGCGTCCGCCCATGTCGTGTATCTTCTGCCGCATCGTCGCGGGAGAGATCCCGGCGGAGATCGTCGCGCGCGACGAGCACAGCGTGGCCTTCCTCGACATCACGCCGCTCGCCGACGGTCACACGGTCGTCGTGCCGCGCTCGCACGTCGCCACGATCGAGGAGATGACGCCGGCCGACGCCGAGGGCCTCTTTCGCGCCGTGCGCCGGCTCGCCGGTCCGGTACGGAAGGCGGTGCGGGCCGACGGCAGCACGATCGGCGTCAACAACGGTGCGGCGACCGGCCAGACGATCCCGCACGTGCATGTGCACATCGTCCCGCGCTGGCCCGGGGACGGCGCCGGCAGCGTCCACACGATCTTCAAAGCGGGGGCCCGCCGGTCGGTGGCGGAGGTGGGGCAGGAGATCCGAAAGGCGATCGGGTGAGCAGCGTCGCCCGCGCCGCCTTTGCGCAGTCCGTCGTCCGCGGCCTCGGAGACATGCCGCGGTGGCTGTCCTGCCGCTACCTCTACGACGCGGAGGGCAGCCGGCTCTTCGACGACATCACACGGCAGCCCGAGTACTACCTGACGCGCGCCGAGGCGGCCCTGCTCGTGGCCCACGCGCACGAGATCCGCTCCCTCGCCGGTCCCTCGACGCTGGTCGAGCTCGGCGCCGGCACGGCCACCAAGACCCGGCACCTGCTGCGCGCCTGGCCCGCCGGCGGCGCAACCGCCCGCTACGTCCCCGTCGACATCTGCGGCGACGTGCTCGAGACCGCGGCACTCGAGCTGGAACGCGAGTTCCCGCGGCTCGCCGTCGAGCCGCTGTGCGCCACCTACGAGCAGGCGTTCGCGCGCCTGGGCGCCTTCTCGCCGACCACGCTCTGCTTTCTCGGCAGCAGCATCGGCAACCTGAATCCCCCCGAGCAGGACGAGCTCTTCACGGCCGTCGCCGGTGCGCTCGAGGCGGGCGACCACCTTCTGCTCGGCATCGACCTCGTGAAGGATGCGCGCACGCTCGAGGCCGCGTACAACGACCGGGCGGGCGTCACGGAGCGCTTCACGAGGAACCTCCTCGTACGCATGAACCGCGACCTCGGCACGACGATCGACCTCGACAGCGTCGAGCACGTCGCCTGGTACAACGCGGCCCAGACTCGCATCGAGATCTATGCGCGCTTCACGCGCGGCGCCACGATCACGCTCGCCGACCACGCGCGCACGTTCGAGATCCGACCGGGCGAGCTGGTGATGACGGAGATCAGCACGAAGTTCCACGCGCCGGACGTCGCGATGCTGGCGGCGCGGCGCGGGCTCGATCTCGTGCGGACGTTCGCGACCGAGGACGCCGCCTTCGCGCTGCTGCTCTTCCGCCGCCGTTCGCGACCGGCGCCCCCGCATCCCCGCGTCGTCGCTTCGCGCCTGCTCGCGGACGCGCGCGCACGGACGCTCGAGCTGATCGCGCCGCTGGGCGAGGCTGCCCTCACCCGCCAGTGGAGCCCCCTCATGAGCCCCATCGTGTGGGACCTGGGGCACATTGCGAACTTCGAGGAGCAGTGGGTCCGCCGCGCCCACCGGCCCGAGCGGCGGCGCGACGACGCTGCGCGCCAGCGCGACCACTGCTACGACGCCGTCGCGCATGCGCGCTCGACGCGCGGCGACCTTCCGCTCCTGGGCCGCACCGGGGCGCTCTCGTACTTGAGCGGCGTACGGGCCGAGACCCTGGCCGCGATCGACGCGGCGACCTTCGCGCCCGGCGATCCGCTACTGCACGGCGGCTTCGTGCACGCGATGCTGGCGCAGCACGAGGCGCAGCACACCGAGACGATCCTGCAGACGATCCAGATCGCGCAGATCGGGTACGAGCCGGCCCGGCGCGAGGGACCCCTCGCGGCGCGCGTCCAGGTGAGCGAGGCGTGGCAGACGTACGTCCCGGAGGGCCCGTTCATGATGGGCACCGACGACCGGACGCTCGCCTACGACAACGAGCGGCCGGCGCACGAGGTCCACCTGCCGGCCTTCCGCATCGACGTCGCACCGGTGACCAACGGCACCTACCTGCGCTTCGTCGAGGACGGCGGGTACGCGAGGCGCTCGCTGTGGACGGACGAGGGATGGGCCTGGCTCCAGCGCGCACGTGTGGCGCATCCGGCCGGCTGGGATCGATCGCCCGACGGCGGATGGACCGAGCGGGCATTCGGCCGCGTCGAGCCGCTCCTGCGCGACCAGCCGGTCGTGCACGTGTGCTGGCACGAGGCGAACGCCTACGCGCGCTGGGCGGGAAGGCGCCTCCCGACCGAAGCCGAGTGGGAGAAGGCGGCCGCGTGGGATCTCGAGAGCCTGGTCGCGCGCCGCTACCCGTGGGGCGACACGCCGCCGACGCACGAGCACGCGAACCTGGGCCAGACGTGCTTCGCCCCGGCCGCGATCGGCGCCTACCCGCGCGGCGTCAGCTACTTCGGCTGCCATCAGATGCTCGGCTGCGTGTGGGAGTGGACGTCGAGCGACTTCGCTCCCTACCCCGGATTCGAGGTGTTCCCCTACCCCGAGTACTCGGCGACCCACTTCGGGCGCGGCTACAAGGTGCTGCGCGGGGGCTCGTGGGCGACGCAGGCGCTGGTCGCGCGCAACACGTTCCGCAACTGGGATCTTCCCGAGCGACGCCAGATCTTCGCGGGCTTTCGCTGTGCCAGCGACTGCTGAGCGCCTGCACGAGGCGCTCGCGAACCTCCCGGTGGTGATCGACGGTGCGTCCTGCGTCTCGCGCGCCGTGCCCGTCCCGTCCTACGGCGGCGCTCGCCCGACCTCGATCGTGACCCTCGCCGGCGCGGGACGCGAAGGCGCGGGCGAGCACGTCGGCTGGACGGACGAGGCACATGCCGCCTTCCGCGCCGGCGTGGCGCGGGTCGGACGGCGCGCCTGCCGTCTCGGCGAGCTGTCCGAACGGCTGCGCGCCACGATCGACGCGCCGTACGATCGCGCCGCGTTCGAGATGGCGGCAATCGAGCTCGCGCTGCGCCAGCGCGCGACGACGCTGGGCGCGCTCGCCGGCGTGACACCGAGGCCCGTCCGTCACGTGGTGTCCTTCGCACGAACGGACGATCCGGTCGCCGAAGCCGAGCGCCGTCCGGCAGCCGAGCTGAAGGTCGACGCCGACCCCGCCTGGGCCGACACGGTGTGGCGCGGGCTCGGCGCGCTCGGACGGGTCGCGATCCTCGACTGGAAGGGCGCGGGCGACCACACCGCGTTCGCGCGTGCGATGGAGGCGATGCCCGGCGTCCTGCACGAGGATCCCGCCGAGCCGTGGCCGGAGGCGATGCATCCATGGCTCGCCCTCGATGGGCCGATCACGACCGCCGCCGCGCTCGCCGGCGTCGCGCCCGCGGCCGTGAATCTCAAGCCCGCACGCATGGGCGGGGTCCTCGAGATGCTGGCGGCGGCCGCCCGCTGCGCAGAGCGCGGCATCGCCGTCTACCTCGGCGGCATGTTCGAGATCGACGTCGGCCGCCGCCAGCTCCGCGACCTGGCGGCCGTCCTCTGCTCCGACGGACCGAACGACCTGGCGCCGATCTCGCTTGCCGATCCGCCGCCGGCACCGTAGGCGGGGGCATGGCATCGGACTTGGGCGCGCTCCAGGCCCTCATCGACCGCAGCGTGCGCACCGCCTCGCCGGCCGTCGCCGACTCGGTCGCCTATCCCGAGCGTCAGATGACGGCCGCCGAGCTGGTCGAGTTCTGGCGCGCCGCACGCATGATGGCGATGACGACCGTCGGTCCGAACGGCCAGCCGCACATCGCGCCCGTTCATTCCGAGATCGATGGAACGACGCTGCGCGTGGTGATCTACGAGAACACCGTCCGCCGCGCCGATCTGCGGGGCAATCCCCGCGTCGCGTTCACCACCTGGAAGGACGGCGCGGTCGCGATCGTGTACGGGCGGGCGCGCGAGGTGCCCGACAGCCTGCGCGACGCACGCGGCGGGCGGAGCGGGGCGCCGCGCAAGGTGGTGACGATCGAGGTCGCCCTCACGCGGGTGTACGCCATGCGGGCGCCCGAGCGATCGTGAGCTTCGTCGCCTTCGACGACGTCGGGGCGCGGTCGCCGAGCGGCGCCACGATCCTCGAGGGCTTCTCGCTCGAGGTACGCGAGGGCGAGTCGATGGCGCTCATCGGCCCGAGCGGCAGCGGCAAGACGACGGCGCTGAAGCTCGTGAACGCGCTCCGCCTGCCGAGCGCAGGCGCCGTGCGCGTCGCCGGGCGCACGACGACCGAATGGGATCCGATCGCGCTCCGTCGCGGGACCGGCTACGTCATCCAGGAGGTCGGGCTCTTTCCGCACATGACCGTGGCGGAGAACGTCGCCCTCGGCCCGGTCCTGGCCGGCTGGGAGGACGCCCGCATCGACGCGCGCTGCGAGGAGATGCTGGAGCTGGTCGGGCTGCCGCGCGCGGAGTACGGCCTTCGCTACCCGCACGAGCTCTCGGGCGGCCAGCGCCAGCGCGTCGGCGTCGCACGCGCGCTCGCGGCCGACCCACCTCTCGTCCTCCTCGACGAGCCCTTCGGCGCCCTCGACCCGGTGACGCGTTGGGCGCTGCAGGGCGAGTTCCACGCCCTGCAGCGGCGCCTGCGCAAGACGGCGCTCTTCGTGACGCACGATCTCCGCGAGGCCACGCGGGTGGCGGATCGCGTCGCGGTCGTCGACCGCGGGCGCGTGGTCGTCTGCCTCGGCGCGGCCGAGGTCGGCGCGAGCGATCTGCCGGTGCTCCGCGCGCTGAAGGAGGCGAGCGGCCTATGACGGCCGAGATCGCGCAGGCGACCGCGCAGCACGTCGTCCTGGTGGTCGTCTCGGTCGCGCTGGCGACGGCGCTCGCGGTCCCGCTCGGCATCCTCCTCACGCGGCGCCCGGCGTGGCAGCGCCTGGTCCTCGGCGCCGCCAACGTCGTGCAGACGATTCCGAGCCTGGCGCTCTTCGGCCTCCTCATCCCGCTTCCCTTCTTCGGCATCGGGACGCGCACGGCGCTGGTCGCTCTCACGCTGTACGCCATCCTGCCGATCCTGCGGAACACGGTGGTCGGAATCGCCGGCGTCGATCCCGCCATTCGCGAGGCGGCGGTCGGCATGGGCATGACGAGCACGCAGCTCCTGCGCCGGGTCGAGCTGCCGCTCGCGACGAGCGTCATCCTGGCGGGCGTGCGCACGGCGACCGTGATCGGCGTCGGGCTCGCCACCATCGCGGCGCCGATCGGGGCCGGCGGTCTCGGCGTCCTCGTCTTCAGCGGCCTCGCCTCGCTCGACAACCGCCGCCTGCTCGCGGGCGCCGTCCCGGCGGCCCTGCTCGCGCTCGGGGCCGACGCGCTCCTCGGCGGCGTCGAGCGGCGCCTGCGGTGGCCGCGTTGAGGTGGTGGCTCGCAGCGCTGGTCGTGACGGTCGCCGCGTGCGGCCGTCCCGACGGCATCGTCGTCGGCGCGAAGAACTTCACCGAGCAGCGCGTGCTGGGCGAGCTGGTCGCGCAAACGGCCGAGGCAGCCGGCATTCCGGTCACGCGGCGCTTCGACCTCGGCGGCACGTTCGTGTGCGACGCGGCCCTGCGCTCAGGCGAGCTCGACACGTACGTCGAATACACCGGCACGGCCCTCACGGCCGTCCTGAAGGACCCGCCCGACACCGATCCAGCCCGCGTGCGCGAGCGCGTCGCGGCAGCGTACGCGCCGGCGGGACTCGAATGGCTGCCGCCGCTCGGCTTCGACAACACGTTCGCGCTGGTCGTGCGGGGCGACGAAGCGCCGCGCACGATCTCGGAAGCGGTCCCGGTCGCCCGCGGCTGGCGCGCCGGTTTCGGCTACGAGTTCCAGACGCGCCCCGACGGCTACCCTGCACTCGAGCGCGTCTACGGCCTCGCGTTCAAGGAGATCCGCACCATGGACCTGGGGCTTCTCTATCGCGCGCTCGGCGAGCGGCAGGTGGACCTCGGGGTCGGGAGCGCGACCGACGGCCTCATCGAGTCGATGAAGCTGCGGGTGCTGGCCGACGACCGCCACGCCTTCCCCCCCTACGAGGCGGCGCCCGTCGTCCGCACCGACACCCTCCAGCGCCACCCGCAGCTCCGCGACGCCCTCTCCCGCCTCGGCGGCACGCTCGACGCCGCCACCATGCGGCGGCTCAACTACGCCGTCGACGGCGAGCACCAGGACGTGGGCGCGGTGGTGCGGGCGTGGCGGAGCCAGCACCCGGCACCGCCCGCTCCTGGCGCTGCTTGCGACGCTGGGCGCGGCCTGGCATCGAGCGGCCCGTGCAGCGCCTGTGCGTCTTCTGCGGATCGTCGGTCGGTGCGCTCCCGGCCTACGCCGGTGCGGCACGTGCGCTCGCCGGCGAGCTGCTGCGCCGGCGGATCGGCCTCGTCTATGGCGGCGGCGCGATCGGGCTCATGGGGATCCTCGCCGACGCGATGCTCGCCGGCGGCGGCGAGGTGATCGGCGTCATCCCGCGCCCGCTCGCCACCAAGGAGATCGCGCACGGCGGCTGCACGGAGCTGCGGATCGTCGAGAGCATGCACGAGCGCAAGGAGACGATGGCAGCGCTCGCGGGCGGCTTCGTCGCGCTGCCGGGCGGGCTCGGCACGTTCGAGGAGCTGATGGAGATGCTGACGTGGACGCAGCTCGGCGTGCACGCAAAGCCGGTCGGCGCGCTCGACGTCGACGGCTACTGGACCGGGCTGCGCCGCCTGCTCGCCGACGGCGTCGCGGCCGGTTTCGTCGCTCCCGAGAACGCGGCTATGCTCCTGGTCGATGACGATCCCGGACGCCTGCTCGATCGGCTGCGCGACTGGACGCCGCCGGCGCTCCCGCGCCCGTGGCTCCGTCCGAGCGAGACGTAGGCGCACGTCGTTCCTGGCGGTCGTCGTGCTGGCGACGGCGGCCCACGCGGCCGACGAGCCGACCGTGCCGCTCGCCGACGACCTCGGCTCGCTCCACTTCCCGGTCACGAGGTGCTCCGCGAAGGCGCAGGACTACGTCGATCAGGGCGTCCGCTACGTCTATGCGTTCAACCACGACGAGGCGGTGCGGTCGTTCGAGCAGGCGTCGCGCCTCGACCCCGGCTGCGCCATGGCCTACTGGGGCAAGGCGCTCGCGCTCGGCCCGAACTACAATCTGCCGATCGACTCCGAGCGTGCGCGCGCGGCGCGCTCGACGGTCGCCGAAGCGGTGGCACGAGCCGGCAAGACGTCGCCGCGCGAGCGCGCCTACATCGCGGCGCTCGCCAAGCGCTACGCAAAGCCCGAGGTCGGGACGGACCGCAAGGCGCTCGACGTCGCCTACGCGAACGCGATGCGCGACGTGGCGCGGCGCTACCCGGACGACCCCGACGCGCAGGTGATGTTCGCCGAGTCGTTGATGGTGCTGCGCCCGTGGGACCTGTGGACGCTCGACGGCAAGCCACAGCCCGGCACGCTCGAGATCGTCGAGACCCTCGAGGGCGCGCTCAAGCGCTGGCCGGGGCATCCGGGCGCGAACCACTACTACATCCATGCGGTCGAGGCCTCGGGGAACCCCGAGCGTGCGCTCCGCGCCGCCGACACGGTCGCCGCCACCATGCCCGGCGCTGGCCACATCGTGCACATGCCGTCGCACATCTACATGCGGGTCGGCCGCTATCAGGACGCGACCGAGACGAACCGGCGCGCGATCGCCGTCGACGAGAAATACATCGCGGCCGGCGCGCCCGAGGGCGTCTACCCGATGATGTACTACCCCCACAACATCCATTTCATGTGGTCGGCCGCGAGCATGGAGGGCCGGACCGCCGAGGCGACGGTGGCAGCGCAGAAGCTCGACGGACATCTCGACCCGGCGATGGTGCGCGAGATGCCGGCGATGGAGTACTTCGCGCCGACGCTGATCGTCACGTTCGTTCGCTTCGGCAAGTGGGACCAGGTGCTGGCGGTGCCGGCGCCGCCCGACGATCTCGCCTTCTGGCGCGGCATGTGGCTCCACGGGCGCGGCCTCGCGCTCGCCGCGACCGGCAAGCTCCCCGAGGCCGACGCCGCGCACGCGGAGCTGGCCACCATCGTCGACGCCATACCCGGCGACCGCATCATCGGCGACAACCAGCCCGCCAGAGAGCATCTGCGCCTCGCCGCGACGATCCTCGCCGGCGAGATCGCCGCGCGCCGCGGCCGGACCGACGAAGCCATCCGCACGCTCGAGGAAGCCGTCCGCCTGGAGGACAAGCTCCCCTACACCGAGCCGCCCGCGTGGTACGCCCCGGTACGTCACCGCCTGGGCGCGCTCCTGCTCCGCGACGGCAAGCTCGCCGAGGCCGAAGCCGTCTACCGCGAGGACCTCCGCCGCAACCCCGACAACGGCTGGGCCCTGTACGGCCTCGCCGCCACCCTTCGCAAAGAGGGCAAGACCGCCGAAGCCGCCGAGGTCGACGCGCGCTTCCAGCGCGCCTGGACCCGCGCCGACGTCAAGCTCCAAGCGTCCGTCCTGTAGGGGACGCTACCGAAGTGCAGCATCGCGAGGTCGGGGGCACCGCGGAGGCGCCTGCGAAGCGGCGCGACGAGATGCCGGGCCGTGACGCAACGTATGTCTTCCCGCGCGGCGGAGCCGAAGCCGAAGCCGTGCCCCCGACCTCGCGGCACCGACGCCGCGGCCTCGCCGCCTACCGCACTTCGATCGGGTTCGTCGCCACGGTCTCCGGCGTCTTCTCGACGCGCGGCGTACACGTCCGCAGCGTGAGCCGCCCGCGCGCCGCCGCCGGCGCGCCGACGACGCGCATGCGGACGCCGCGCTCGGCGACGTCCCAGCAGCCTTCGCGCTCGGGCAGATCGGCCTCGACCCGCACCTTGGTCTCGCCCGTGCCCCCGGCGAGCACGGCGTCCTTTGCGATGAGGACGGGCGGGGCCGTCATGGCGTGCAGCTCGACGATGATCGTCTCGCCGGTCGCATAGCGATCGAACTCGGTGCGCGCGAACACGAGCGCGTTGCCGGCCGAGAGATGCTGCTCGACCTTGGACGTCGCCGGCTCCCAGAAACGCGGCCGCCCCACGTCGAGGTGCAGGAACCCTTCGGACTGATAGTAGCCGGCGCCGCAGCAGTCGAGGGAGCGGATCTGCATCCACAGGGGCCGGAGCTGCTTTCCCGGAAACGCGACGTCCGCCGCGAGACCTTCGGTGTGCAGCGACTCGCTCGCGGCGCGGGCGCCGCGAGCGCGGATGGCCTCGTTGTAGTCGGGGCTCCGATAGCCCGAGACGATCGTCAGCGGCACCTTGCCGCGCATCACGTAGACATGGCCGAGGAGCTCCACGAGCCGCAGCGCCACGTCGCCCTCGGCGCCGTCGCGCGATCGCAGCACGCGACGGATCTGCGCGAGCGCGTCCGGGTCGTAGCTGCCGTCGGCGCGGCGGTAGCGCACGGTCGCCTTGTCGCCCGAGTGTGCGCTCGTGAGCGCGAGCGTGCCGTCGCCCTCGAGGAAGAACCGCGGCGCCGCCAGCGTGGTTGCGACGGCGAGGACCGCGAGCATCATCGGATGAACGCTTCCACCCGCCCCGTGATCGCGTCCGCGATGCGGATGCGCGAGATCGGCAGCGTGTCCGCGGGGAGCGAGTCGAGCGGGAAGAAGCCGAGCTCGAGCGATTCGGCGCCGCAGGCGAGCGCGCCGCCGCGGATGGCGCACTCGAACACGGAGCTCACGTAGTGGATCACGTTGCCGTCGGGGTACGTGATCACCTGATGGTTCACCGGATCGGAGTAGACGCCGATCAGGCGCAGCGGCTCGACGTCGAGGCCGGTCTCCTCGTGCACCTCGCGGATGATGGCGGTGCGCACGGACTCGCCCGGCTCGACCCCGCCACCGGGGAGCCCCCACCTCCCGTTGTCATCCCGCCGTTGGAGCAGGACACCGTCCGCCGTCACGATCACCGCCGCCACCCCCGGCCGGATCACCATGCATCGACTCTACGGGGCGGCGGCGCATTTCGCCAGACGCGGCCGGCCGGGCGGGCGCCGCGGACTGCGACGCCTCGCTCGATCGGAGCGCGGTCAGCCCCCGGCGGGTCACCACCAGGCGGCGAGGCTCGCACGCGACCAGGCCTTCGCCGCGCAGCTCCTCGATCGCCCGCGTCACGTTGGCCCGGCTGCCGACGGCCATGCTCGCCACGTCGGCGTGCGTGAGGCGCAGGTTGACGAGCACCCCGTCGCGGTGCGCGATGCCGAAGTCGCGCGCGAGCGCGATCAGCGTGAGCAGCACCCGATCGCGAAGCGAGAGGCCGAGGAGGTGGCACTTCTCGCGCAGCAAGCTCGAGAAGGCGCGCCAGCCGTAGGACATGAGCTGCAGCGCCTGCGAGGGCGGCAGCGATGCCATGACCTCGGTCAGGACGTTCTGGCTCCACGACGCGACGGTCGTCCCCAGCTCGTCGTGCGCGATGATCTCGAACTCCCGCCGCACCGGCCGGTCATCGAAGAGCCACCCGGTGGCGATGACCTGTCCGGGCGCGCCGAAGCAGACGGCGACCTGTGCGTTGCGCGGGCCGGGGCACACGATCTTCACCGCGCCGATCACCAGGAACGACACGAGGTCGTGGCCGTCCTCGCGCGCGACGATCCGGTCGCCGGCGTCCCAGCGGTCGAGGCTGGCCGTGCGGCCCAGCGTCTCGACCGCGGTGTTCGTGAGCCCGAGCCGGCGGGCGTGCTGATACAGTAGCTGGCGTAGGCGCTCGCGCGCCTCACCGTTCGTACGCGTTCGCATGTCGCCTCCTTGCGGGGCGGTTCCCCTCTACCCCGAAGGCGTGACCCGGGGCGGCACGACGTGTCACCGCCCCGCCCGGGCGGGCTACAGGTCGAACGTCAGGGGGGCCACCGGGTCGGTCACGTATCGCGGATAGCGGCCGGTCCGTACGTGGATCTCGAGGTGCCGGCCCAGGGGCTCGTGGACGGCCTTGATGTCGGCGATGGCGCGATCGATCGCCTTGGTCACTGCGGTGCGGGCCCGCTCCGAAGCGGACACCGCCGTCCGGCCCTGGTCCTGGACGTACTGCTCCAGGCGCTCCCGCTCTGTGTGCAGAGCATCGATGCACGCCATGATCTCGCCCCGCTCGCAGGCGGCGATCTCGTCGTTGACGCGATCCAGACGACCCAGCGCTTCCGCCACCGCCCTGCCATCGACCACGTAGCCGCCGTCGGACTCGATCAGGACGCCCTCGCCGCCGCTCGCCAGCTCGATCGCCGGAATGGATCGGTCGGCGTTCTCGAACAGCCGCCGCAGGTACTCCATCCCCACGCGGTGGTGCACGGTCGTCATGATCCTCAGGTAGCCGACGTCCCACACGTCGCCGCGACGCCGGAAGAGACAGTGACCGTCGGCCACCGGCGGACCTGCCACCGCGCCCAGGGTCGCCACCGCATCGAGAACCGGTTGCAGCCGGAGCTCCTTCGCGGTCGCGCACGCCGCAGCGACGAGCGCGTCGGCGCGCTCGCGGTCGGCGGCTGAGCCGGAGGCGCGCAGGAGCCGCGCGTACGCGAGCTGCGTGCGCGCCTGCCAGTGCCGCGTGCCGGTTCGCGCTTCCATCAACAGGGCATCGTCGTAGTGACGTCGGGCAGCCGCACCGTCGCCGAGCAGGGCCGCGAGCCCCGCCATGTAGTGCGAGACCGGCGCCCCGACCCACGTGAGCAGGAGCATGACGTTGTACCGTGCGAAGGGAGCGAGCTGGGCGTACAGCCCTCTGGCCGCGTCGACGTCCCCCAGAGCCGCACACGCTTCGGCCAGGCTCGACATGTTCATGAGCCACATGGCATTGCGCGGCACGCCCGCGAAGTCGTCGGCCGCGAACTGCCGGAGCTTCGCCTGCGCGAACTCGCGCTGGCCGGCTTCGGCGTAGGTGATGACGAGCGAGCACTCGATCGCGGAGGCGAGGATCGGGAACTCGTCGAGGACGCCCGTGAGCCAGCGGGCCACCTCGTCGAACCGTCCGCGGTGCCACGCGATGTGATAGCGCTGCGCGCCGACGAACAGCGGAACCGTTGGATTGGTCGTCGGATCCCCCGCGCCGAGGGTCTCGTCCGCGACGCGATCGGCCTCGTCGAGCCGGCCGGCGCCGATGAGGAAGGTGGCGCGCGCCGCGGCCGTGATCCACGCGTAGTAGGGAAGGTTCAGGCGGCTCGCGAGGCGGCCGACGACGGCGAGCTGTCGGCGCGCCACGTCCATCTCGCCGTGCTCGAGCGCGCTCCAGAAGCGGAGCAGCTCGCCGTCGAGGGCCAGCGTGGGATCGTCCGTCTGCCCGGCGAGCGAGACGATCTCCTCGGCCAGCTGGCGGCGGCGCTCGACGTCGTCCGGCGTCCAGACGGACCACTGGGTCGTCCGCAGCACCGTCGCGAGCACGGCGGGCTCGTCCAGGGCGCGCGCCAGCGTGATGGCCTTCGGCGCCAGCGCACGATCGGCCGTCCGGCGCGGCGAATAGGTGAGCTCCTCGGCGAGCCGCGCCGTCAGCATGGAACGAAGGGCGGTAGCGGTGGGTGGCAGCCCGGTGAGCGCGTGCTCGAGCTCCGCGACCACCTCGTCGTCGCAGACGATCACCCCGAGACCGGGCAGGCGTCCGGCGAACGTGAGCGCCGCCGCGGCGACGGCCGACGCGTCGCCGCTCTCCTTGGCGAGGCGCAGCAGGCGCCTCCCGACCGCGCGCGCGTCCGCCAGCTCCCCCGCCCGCCAGCGCGCATCGGCGAGCTTCGCGAGCAGGCGCTCGACGAGGCCCGGCGGGATCGAGCGGGCCCGCTCGGCGGCGCGCAGCGCCTGCTCGTAGTGGCGCGCCGCTTCCTCGTGCGCCATGAGGGCGCCGGCGCGCTCGCCCGCGAGGGCCGCGTACTCGATCGCGGTCAGCACGTCGTCGGACCCGGTCGCGGCTTCGAAGTAGTGGTGCGCGATCGCTGCGAGCGGTGGCTCGGCGCCGGGCGAGGATGCCACCTCGAGCGCCCGCGCGATGCGCGCGTGCAGCCGGGCGCGCGCGTCGGCCGGCAGGTCGTCGTAGAGCACGTCGCGGATGAGGACGTGCGAGAAGCGGTACGCGCCCGGCTCGTCGTCGACGCCGACGACGAGCCCCGCCTCGGCCGCCTCGTCGATTGCCGGGGACGCCTCGCCGCTCCTTGCGATCCGCTCGAGAAGCGCCAGGTCGAACTCGCGACCGATCACGGCGGCCGTCCCCAGCACGCGGCGACACGGGGGTGACACGCGGCCCAGCCGATCGTCGATGGCGTGGCGCCGTGTCTCGGGAATGGCGAGACGAATGCGCTGGCCCGCGGGATCGACCGCCAGGCGACCATCGCCGGCGAGCGCCCGCACGACGTCGGCGACGAAGAGGGGATGTCCCTCGGTCTTCTCGTGGACTGCCCGCACCAGTCCCTCGGTCGGCACGACGGCGGTCGCCTCGACGATGTAGGCTCGCACCTCCGCTTCGCTGAAGCCGGCGAGCGGCACGACGGTGGTGAACGGCTCGCGGCCGAGCTCGACCAGCCCCTTGCGCATCGGGGTGTCGCGATGGGTTCCGACGACGAGCATGGCGGCGTCGCGAATCCCGCCCGCGAGGAAGCGCAGGAGCTGGAGCGATTCCACGTCGGCGTGGTGCAGGTCGTCGAGCACGAGCAGGAGCGGATGGTCCTGGGCCGCAGCCCGCAGACACTGCGTCACGCCGTCCAGGAGCTGGAAGGGAACGTGCTCCGGGCCCGTCGCCGGAGCCGCTTCGTCGGCCGGCCGCCGGGCGAGCACCCGCGCCACGGGTCCTAGCGCATCACGGAGACGATCGGGACCCACCACCCGTTCGTAGCCTCGCAGCACCTGGGTCCAGGGCCAGTAGGCGGGCGCCCCGCCCGTCTCGGGGCAGCGCCCCCAGAGCACCACCGCTCCGGCGTCGCGCGCGAGCCGCTCGGCCTCGAGCGCCAGCGTCGTCTTGCCGATGCCGTCGTCTCCGGTGACGAGTACCACCCGGCCCTCGCCGCGGGACGCGCGCATCAGCTCGTCGGCGAGGAGCCGGCGCTCGGCCGCGCGTCCGACGCTGACGGCCCGCACGACGCGGCGCTCGGCGCTCCGGCGCGCGTCGCGGATCGCGTCGCACATCCGGGCGACCAGCCGCGGCAGATAGCCGTCGTGCTTCTCGACGAAGTCGAAGGCATCCGCCTTGATGGCCTCGACCGCGACGTCGATCGATCCCGCGCTCGAGATCATCACGACCGGGATCGTGATGCGGCGCTCGCGGATGCGGCGCAGCGTCTGCAGGCCGTCGGCGAGCGGCAGGCGATGGTCGAGGACGACGCCCGCGACCGGGTGCGCGGCGAGGTACTCGAGACCCTGCTCGCCGGTCGGGACTCGGTGGACGACGAATCCGGCCGCCGAGAAGGCACGATCGATGTGGCGGGCGGCGTCGGCCTCGTCCTCGACGAGCAGCAGGCGCTCGCCCTCCATGCGGCCCTCGTCCTCCGGGGACGAGACCGCGGCGACACCTGGCGCACGCGGCAGGCGGGCGGCGTGGGTCGTCTCGCGCATGGTCTCGCTCGACGATCGAGAGGTACTCGTCGTGCCCCGCGCCGTCAATCAGAACATTGCATACAGCATCCGCGACGACAGGGCGGACGCCGCGTCGCGCGCCTGCAATTTTGCAGGCGAGATCGTCCGCGCGGGCGATCAGTAGCCGTCGAGGTGCGCGACCCGATCGCGATGGAACGTCGCGTCGCCGAACTGGATGTCGGATCCGCGCGCCCGCTTGAAGTACAGGCCCACGTCGTGCTCGTCGGTCATGCCGATGCCGCCGTGCATCTGCACGCCCTCGGCGGCGATGAGGTTGTACGCGTCGGCCGCCCGCGCCTTCGCCACCGAGGCGAGGCGCGCGACCTGGGCGTCGCCGCCGGCCGCGTCGGCGGCCTGCGCCGCCGCCATGACGACCGAACGCGCGAGCTCGGTCTCGATGAACATGCGCGCGGCGCGATGCTTCAGGGCCTGGAACGAGCCGATCGGGACGCCGAACTGCTTGCGCGTCTTCAGGTAGTCGAGGGTCATCTCGAAGGTCGCGCTCATCCCGCCCAGCATGTCGGCGGCGAGGCCGATCGTGGCGCGGTCGAGGACGCGGCCGAGGAGCGCCGCCCCCTGCCCTTCGCCGCCGAGCACGGCGTCGGCCCCGACCGCGACGCCCTCCAGCCGCACGCCGGCGGCGGGCCGGGAGTCGACGCGCCACTGTCGCTCGACGCGCAGCCCGGGAGCACCCTTCGGAACGAGGAAGAGCGTGACCCCGCTCGCGTCCGTCGCCTCGCCCGCGCTGCGGGCGGAGATCACGAGCCAGTCCGCGACCTGGCCGTCGAGCACCTGGATCTTCTCGCCCGTCAGCTTCCAGCCACCGCCGGCGCGCTCGGCCCGCGTCGCGACGCGCGCGACGTCGTAGCGGCTTCCCGCCTCCTGGTAGCCGACCGCGAACAGACGCTCACCGCCGACGAGCGGAGGGAGGTGCGCCTGCTTCTGCGCCTCGGAGCCGCCGAGCAGGAGCGCCGTCGCGCCGAGCAGCACCGTGCCGACGAGCGGCTCGGGCATGAGGCCGCGCCCGACCTCCTCCATGACGACGGCGAGCTCGGCCCAGCCGAGGCCGGCGCCGCCATACTGCTCCGGGACGACGATGCCGAGCCATCCGAGCTCGGCCATCGCGGTCCACAGCTCGCGCGAGAAGCCGACCGGATCCTCGCGCAGCTCGCGCACGCGCCGCAGCGGCGAGCGGCTCGTGACGAACTCGCGCGCGGTGCGCGCAAGGATCTCCTGCTCTTCGGTTCGCACCAGGGCCATGCGCGTCAGTCCGGAAGGCCAAGCACCTGCTTGGCGATGATGTTCAGCTGGATCTCCGAGGTGCCGCCCTCGATCGTGTTGCCGCGCGAGCGCAGCCAGTCGCGCGTCATCGTGAGCTCGTCCTCGCTGAAGCCGGGTCCCTCCCAGCCGAGGCCCTGCGGGCCCGCGAGCGCGATCATGAGCTCGCGTCGCCGCTGGTTCAGCTCGGTGCCGTAGAGCTTGAAGATGGACGTCTCGGGTCCCGGCGGCTGCCCGGCCTTCAGCCGGTCGCGCGAGCGTGAGAGCGTGAGGTCGAGTGCGAGCTGGTCGAGCTCGACCTGCGTGATCTGGTCGCGCAGGACGGGATCGCGGAGCTGGCCCTCCTGCGGCCCGACGTACTTGCGGGCGAGCCGCAGCACGCGCGAGCGGTCGTCGCGCTCCTTGAACACGTCGGCGATCATGTTGCGCTCGAAGCGCAGGAGCATCTTCGCGATGTTCCAGCCCTGGTCGATCTCGCCGACGACGTTGCGGACGGGCACCCGTACGTCGGTGAGGAACGTCTCGCAGAACGGCGATGCACCGCTGATGAGCTTGATCGGCCGCGCGACGACCCCGGGCGTCTCCATGTCCATCAGGAGGAAGCTGATGCCCGCGTGCTTCTTCTCGGTGTTCGTGCGTACGAGCAGGAACATCCAGTCGGCCTTCTCGCCGTACGACGTCCACACCTTCTGCCCGTTCACGACGAAGTGGTCGCCGTCGCGCACGGCGCGCGTCTGGAGGCCGGCCAGGTCCGAGCCGGCGCCGGGCTCGGAGTAGCCCTGGCACCAGCGGATCTCGCCGCGCACGATCTTCGGGATGTGCTCGCGCTTCTGCTCCTCGTTGCCGGCCTGGAGCAGGAGCGGTCCGATCATGGTGAGGCCGAAGCCCATGAGCGCGGGGCGGATGCGGAGCTTCGCCATCTCCTCGGCGAGGATCTTGGCTTCGTCCTTCGAGAGGCCGCCGCCGCCGTATTCGCGCGGCCAGGTCGGGGCCGTCCAGCCGCGCTCGGCCATGACGGCGAGCCAGCGCCGCACGTCGTCGGGATACTTGCCCTTGCGACCGCCCCAGCAGAGGTCCTCGGCGGCGCGCGGCGGCGTGCGCATCGACGCCGGGGCGTTTGCCTCGAGCCAACGGCGGGTGTCCTCGCGAAACGTATCGAGCTCCCCCATGCCGGCGACGCTAGTAGGTCGGCGGCGCCCGTGCAAGGACGGCGGCGCTCAGTGCGGGACGATCTGCAGGCCGAGGAAGATCTGCACCCCGCAGGCGAGCAGCGCCGCCGCGCCGACCCACGGATGCAGCGCGCGCGCCCGTGGATCGGTGTCGATGCGGCGCGAGAGCAACGCACCCAGCGTGAACAGGACGACCAGCACGCCGCCGACCGTGAAATGCCCGCTCGTCGCGAGGTCCTCCTCGTCGCGCCAGAGCCAGCAGCTGACGACGCCCCCGCCGAAGTTCGCGAGGACGAGCGCGTACACCCACGGCATGAGCGCGCGATGCCGCGCGCGCAGCGGCTCGCCGCGCGGGCCGAGGCGCCGTCCCCGCAGCGCGAGGCTCGCCCCCTGCGTGGCGAGCGCGGTCGCGACGAGGCCCAGGACGGGATGCACCCAGACGAGGATCGTCTTCACGAGCGGATCAACCGGCGACCCAGCTCCCGCACGACGGCCTCGAGCTCCGCGGCCGGCACCATCGGGAACGCGATCAGGCGATCGATGCCGGCGCGCTCCGCCTCGGCCACGAGCTCGGTGGTGAGCGGCTCGAAGGTCGTGAGCGAGATCTCGAACGGCTCGTGCGCCCGTCCGACCTCGCGACGAAGGCGCCGGAGCTCCGCGACGATGGCGGCGGTCTTCGCCACCGTGAGCGCGAAGCCGTACCAGCCGTCGCCGAAGCGTGCGGCGCGCGCCAGAGCCGGCGCCGCCGTTCCGCCGACGACGATCGGCGGGTGCGGCTTCTGGATCGGCTTCGGCTCGAACCGAATGCCGTCGAAGCGGGCGAACCGTCCCTGGAAGCGTGGGACCTTGTCCGTCCACAGCGCACGGATCGCCGGGAGGTACTCGTCGGTGATCGCGCCGCGGCGATCGAACCGTACGCCGAGGGCCCGGAACTCGGGCTCGGCGTAGCCGGCTGCGAAGCCCGCGATGACGCGTCCGCCCGAGAGCACGTCGAGCGACGCGAGCGTCTTCGCAACCAGGATCGGGTTGTGGTGCGGGAGGACGAGGATGCCGGTGCCGAGCCGCATGCGCGTCGTCATCGCCGCCACTCGCGTGAGGGCGACGACCGAGTCGAGAAAGGGCGTCTCGGCCGGAGTCGGGACCGGATTGCCCTCGACGGGCAGCGCTACGTGCTCGCCCGTCCACGCCGACTCGAAGCCCACCTCCTCCGCGGCCACGACCACTCGGCGCTGCACCTCCGGATCGGCGCACGCTCCGAAGTTGACCCCGAACAGACCGAACCGCATGCGGCGGACGCTGGCAGCCCGTCGTGGGCCGGTCAAGCATCACAGGCGGCGCGCGCCGGAGCGCCGAGAAGGGGTGGGCCGGGCCGCGCCGTCATGGCGCGGCCCGGTCTGCGGTCGGGCTAGTCGATCGGGTCGATGAAGGCGCCGCTCGGCGAGCCGCACGCGCTCGGGGCCGGCGCGTTCGTCGCCTGGAACTTCTTGCCCGCGGTGAACTTCACGGTGCCGCCGAAGCGCGAGCAGTACTGGCGACCGCCGAGCTCGAGGACGATGCCCACGGGTGCGGGGTTGTTCGTGAGCGAGTGGCCGAGCGCCGATCCCGCGCCGGCGACGCTGATCATCTTGCCGGGCTTGACGATCACCGACTTCACGCCGCTCCCTTTGAACTTGTAGCCCTTCTCCTGCCCCTTGCCCTGGTACTTCCAGCCGCTCGCCGGCAGGGCGTAGGTGTTGTCGAAGCCGCCCGGACCCGACACGACGCGCAGGGAGCCGCCGTTCTGGGTCGGGTCGTCGGGGCTGTTGTTGCCGTCCCCGAGGTCGATGGCGCCCTTCACCAGGAGCGCGAGCGCCCGCTTCTGCGGCTTGCCGGCCTTGTCCTTCAGGAGGAGCTTCTTGCCAGCCAGGAGCTGCGGCAGCGTCGTCGTGGTGGTCGTGGTCGTCGTCGGCGCGAGGGTGGTCGTCGTGGTCGTGGTCGGCACCGGGCCGGCCGCGACGACGAAGGGCGACAGGCTCGTCACCCGGCCGCAGACCTTGCCGTTGCCGGCCGTGGTCGTGACGTCCATGAAGTCGCCGCCGGTGGCAAGCTGGTGCAGGAGTCGGAGCTGCACGACCTGGATCGACGTCCCGTCGACGATGCCGTCGTTGTTGGCATCGGTGTAGGCGACGCACAGATCGACGGGGCCCGAGAAGCCGGCGGTGGTCGCGACGTCGATGAAGATCGACTCGTCGGGTATGAGCCCGACGCCGGCCGGAAGGTTCCCGGGCACGACGGTCGCGCCGAGGAAGGTGGTGATGCCGGGGTTGTTCACGAGCGAGAACACGGCCTCGGCCAGGAAGGAACGCAGATCGAGCGTCGCCGAGTCGACGAAGGTGTCGAGCCCACTCGTCACCATGACGTTGGAGCCGGCGGCGGTCGCCTGATCGGCGAAAGCGTTGATCGCGAAGTTGCCACTGGCGGCGAGCAGCCCGATCGTGCCGTCGAACGTGTAGGTATAGCCCGCCGGCAGGCTTGCCTGGGTGACGGTCGTTCCCCTGCCGACGAACGTGGCGGTACCCGTGAGGCACGAGTTCGTGCACGCGGCCTGGCCGTTGCCCATGAAGGTGAACCCGGTCTCCGTCGCGGTGATGTCGAAGGTGGCGCGCAGGGCCTGCACGTTGACCGTCGCGTTGCCGCTGTATGGGACCGTTCCGACCGAGGTGCCGAGGTTCACGGCGTTGCCCCCGACCATCTGCGGATTGTTGGCGAAGCTGAGCGTGCCGTCGAAGGTGATGGCGGGCGGGAAGCCGTTCGTGTCGATGTCGAAGGTCCCGGTTCCCGCAACCGCGCCCCACGCGGCGGTGCCGCCGATGACCATGGCCAGCCCGAGCCCGAGCAGTCTCCCTGCGATGCGAGTCATTGAACTTCCTCCCTTGTTGGCCACCGATACCATTCCCCACCCCCCGCGTAACACGAGCCTCCCTCGCATGAATAGGGGGGCGGTAAGCGAAACGCCCTCACACGAACTGGGGATGGCGCGCCCCTCGTCACCGCGGGGCCCGAAATGGTTAGCTGGTTTCGTGGCCGAGTACGGCGTGGTCCTGGTCGAGGATGACGATCTCACACGCGGCCGCCTCGCCCGTGCCATCGAAGGGCACCCGCAGCTCCGCCTGCTCGGCGCGGCGGCGTCGTGCGAAGAGGCCCGGCGCCTGTTCGCGCGCGAGCATCCCCAGGTGCTGATCACGGACCTCGGGCTTCCCGACGGCGACGGTGTCGACTTGATCCGCGAGGCACGACGCCAGAGCCCCGACACGCTCGTCCTCGTCATCACCGTCTTCGGCGACGAGCAACACGTCGTGGCGGCCATCGAGGCGGGCGCGATGGGCTACCTCTTGAAGGACGGCACCGCCGACTACATCGGCACGTCGATCCTCGAGATGATCGCGGGGGGCTCGCCGATCAGCCCGCCGATCGCGCGCTATCTCTTGCGTCGGTTCCGTCCCGCGCCGGAGGCGGCGACCGGGGAGTCGGATACGCCCCGGCTCTCCGATCGCGAGCACGAGGTGCTGAGCCTCATCGTGAAGGGCTTCAGCTACGCCGAGATCGCGAACCTCCTCGGCGTCTCGGCGCACACCGTGACGACGCACGTGCGCGGCATCTACCGCAAGCTCGAGGTCCACTCGCGTGGCGAGGCCGTCTACGAGGCGCTCGCGATGGGGCTGGTGAAGCTCGACGAATGACTCGCGCGGCTATGCCGCGCAGGGGAGCCAGAGCCGGACCGTCGTACCCGCGCCGTCCGAGCGGACGTCGACGGCCCCGCCGAGTCGACTCGCGCGGCGCGCCATGTTCGTGAGCCCGCGCCCGCGCGGCGCACCCGCGACGACGCCGCAGCCGTCGTCCTGCACCTCGACGAAGACGCCCGCGCGCCCGTCCGGCGCCGCGCACTCGCCGGTGCTCACCGTGACCGTGCGGGCGTGAGCGTGCTTCACGACGTTCGTCACCGCCTCCTGGACGATGCGCATCGCCTGGAGCGCCATCTCGGGACCGAAGCCGGGGATCGGCGGCAGATCGGTCACGTGCCAGGCGAAGCGAAGCCCGTAGCGCGCGAGGCGGGGCTCGAGACGGCTGCGCACCGTGCCGAGCACGGACAGGAGGTCGTTCTCGGACGGGTCGAGCGAATCGATCACGAGCCGCAGGTCCTCGAGCGCGGCCCGGATCGACTCCGCGACGTCGTCCGGCGCAGACTCGCCGCTCTCGACCAGGGCGAGGGTCGAGACGAGCTGCCCGCCGACGCCGTCGTGCACGTCGCGCATCAAGCGCTCGCGCTCGTCGGCGACCGCGCGCTCGCGCTCGAGCTCCGCCAGCCGCGCGTAGTTGCGCTCGAGCTCCCGGTGCTTGTCGGCGACGCGCTGCTCGAGGTCGCGATTGAGCGCTTCGGTCTCGTGCAGCGTCTCGACGAGGCGCGCGAGGAGCACCCAGCCGGAGGTGACGAGCGCCACAGCGGGGATGAACGGCGAGAGCAGCACGCCGGCGAAGCGGAGGCCGGTCGTGATCGCGAGGATGTCGTGCACGCCGAAGCCGATGCCGACCGCCGCCGGCACCAGGAAGTACCGCCACGCCCATCCGTCGCCTCGCCCCTGCCGGACGAGCAGGCGCGTGATGTAGATCGCCATGCCGACCGCCATCATCGTGGTCACGAGCATCCCCGAGAAGGCGTGGATCGGCGGAAGCAGGAAGACGACGAGGCTCGCGACCACACCGAGCGCGAGCAGGGCCGCCTCGCGCCCGAGCCAGCGGAGCCCGAGGCCGCGCTGGAAGCCGATCGCGAACAGGATGGTCGCCCAGAGCTGCGTGACGCCGGTCGCCCACTCCCAGAGATGCTCCGACACCGGAATGAAGTGCACGAACGAGTCGGCGGCCGACCCCGACCACACGATGAATCCCGCCGCGAGCCACGGCGTGCCGACGAGGTGACGCCCGACGGACACGACGAGCAGAAGCAGCCCCATCGTGAACGTCGTCGCTGCGACGATCTGCGCGAAGCTCACCTGCCACCAGTGGACCGACTCGTATTGCGGCCGCAGCGCGCGCTCGGGGGCGACGAGGATCCGGGACATGTAGCCGGGCGCACCGATGTGGGTCCGCACGTGCACGTCGACCGTGTTGTCGCCGGCGCGCAGCAGCCGATCCGGCACCGAGAAGAGCTGCGGCCGGAGCCAGTTGCGCGGCAGCGGGCTCTGCGACGTGCCGCCGTCGCCGACCAGCACCCCGTTCACCCACACGTCGCCGGTCTGGCCGACGCGCGGCAGATAGACCGCCCACATCTCCGTGGGCGGCGCGTCGAGGCGAAGTGCGACGTGATACCATCCCTCGATCGCGCGCCGGCGTACCGCCGTGCCCCAGTATTCGGGAAGCCGGACCTCCTCCCACCCCGCCGCGTCCGGCGCGGGCGGTGCCGCCGCGGTGCTGAAGAGCCGGCGCGCCGTCTCGAAGGTCCGCACGTCGGTCGGCAGCGCGGGCACGCAAGCCGTCGCGCCGAGGGCGAGTACCGCCACGAGCCACCGCACGGCGCGGTCCTACCGAAAGGCCGCGTACCGCACCAGTCGGACGGGTGCGTGTGAGAGCGCCGGGCGAAGGCCATGTCGCATGCCGCATGACGCAAGGCCGCGAAAAATTCGTGGCGTCTCGCGGGCGGCACATGGTAGCCTCGCGGCTCGTGTCCCCTCGGCTCCTGCTCACCCTCGCGGTCCTCGCCGCCGCGTCCACCGCAACGGCGCACCACCGCCAGACACCGCCCGTCGTCGCCATCACGACGTCGGGCGAGGGTGCGCTCCCGCGGCTCCCGCCGCCGAGCCGCAAGGCCGCGGCGGTCACGGTCGACGACTCGATCGCGGTCGTGAGCCCCTTCCGCAACCCGACGGTGCCCACCTTCTCGTTCGCCTCCGGATCGAACGCCAGCCCGTCCATCAGCTCGAGCGGCCGCACCGTGGTGTGGGACTCGGACGCGGACCCGCTCGGGAGCGGCGCGCCCGGCCGGCAGGTGCTGCGCAACGCGGGCTTCGACCTCGATCAGGTCGCGGTCGACCCGACCGGCACGAGCGCGAACGCGGCCGTCGATCTGCTCGGCATCTACGTCGCATTCGAATCGACCGCCGACCTCGCCGCCACCGGCACCGCGGGCACCCGGCAGATCTTCCTCGAGAGCCCCGCCGGAACGATCGCGCAGATCTCGCGGGGCACCGGCACGAGTCGCAATCCGTCGGTCGGCAAGAAGGGCCGCAGCGTCGTCTTCGAGTCGACGAGCGACCCGGTCTCGGGGGCCGACGCCGGCGTCGAGCAGGTCTGGATCGCCGACCTCGTCACCGGTGCGACCGGGCCCGTCACGCACGGCGCCGCGCCGAGCCGTAGCCCGTCGCTCTCGAGCGACGGCCGGCTCATCGTCTTCGAGAGTCGCGCCGATCTCGCGGGCGACGGTCACGACACGACGGTCGCCCAGATCTTCGCCTACGACACCGTGTCGCGCACCTTCGCACGGGTGACGAGCGACGCCGCCGACTGCACCGCGCCCACCACCCTGCGCATCAAGCGCGACTGGCGCATCGCCTACCTCTGCGGCGGTACCGCGTACTTCACCATGCTGAGGGCGAACGCGCGCTACCGCGTCCAGACCGACGGGGGCGACACGACCCGCCTCGTCCCGCAGGCCGATGCGCACTTCATGCTGGTGGCCACGACCGCGAACCTGCTCGACGCCGGCACGACGGCGACCCACCTCGTGTACATGGTGAACCTCTTCAAGCGGGCGCCGGAGTCGGTACCGGGCGCCGTCGTCTGGTTCCCCACGCAGGGGATTCCGCCGCTCTAGCTAGGCCTGCGCGGCGCGAAGGAGCATCCCGAGCTTCGTCGAGAGCTCGCCCTTCGCCATCACCTCGCGGCAGCCGAGCGCGCGGGCGGCCTCCATGACGTCGAGGCGCTCGTGGCCCACGAAGCCCACGGTCGGAACGTCCGCCGTCTCCGGGGTCGCCGCCAGCAGCTCGAGCGCCCGCATCGCCTGGGGCAGCGCGAGATCGACCAGCACGAGCCGCGCGCCCGGCGCGACCGCCGGCAGAGTCTCGACGTCGCGCACCGCCTGCACCTCGACGCCCAGGGGCTCGGCGGCCGCACGGATCTTCGAGACGAACAGGAGGTCGCGCACGACGTAGAGCACCATCCAGCCCGACGTACCGGCGCGCCTGCGGCGGAGCAAATGCGCCGCCGCCGGGAACCATGCTAGGGTTCGGGCGCCCATGATGGACGCCGTCGACAAGCTGCGCAGCCGTCTGGACGAGATCGCGCCCGCGTGGGCGGGGTACTCGACGGCCTTCGGCGCGCTCGTCGTGCTGCTCATCCTGCGCCGCTTCATCGCGCCGGCGTCGCGCTGGCGGACCCGCACCCCCACCCTGTTCCTCCTGCTGACGATGGCGCTGCGTCTCGCGGCGTCGATGTCGATCGCAACCGGCTACTGGCAGGCGTGGGGCGTCCTCAACCTGCTGAGCGTCCTCTGCCTCGTCGTGGGCCTCACGGGCCTCGCCGGCGTCGTCGTCTTCGACGTCGCGCTCCGCCGCCGCCCCGCGCCCGCGGTCGTCCGCGATCTCCTGCAGATCATGCTCGTCACCGCGATCTTCCTCGGCATCCTGTCCCAGCACGGCTTCGACCCGGTCTCGCTCGCCGCGACCGGGGGCGTGCTCACCGCCGTCATCGGCTTCGCCCTCCAGAGCACGATCGCGAACGTGTTCGCCGGCGTCGCGCTGCCGCTCGAGCGCCAGCTCGCGATCGGCGACTGGATCCAGGTGGCGGGGCACACCGGGCACATCCGCGAGATCCGCTGGCGCTCCACGACCATCGTCACCAAGGACAACGACACGGTAATCGTTCCCAACAACCAGCTCCTCACGACCGACGTGGCGAACTACTCGCGCCCGACGCCGGCGCACCGCGTGTGGCATCACGTGGGATTCCACTACCGGCATCCCCCGAACGAGGTGCGGGAGATGCTCCTCGGAGCCATCCACGGCCTGCCCGGCGTGCTGACCGACCCCGCGCCCGATTGCTTCCCGGTGGAGTTCGCCGAGAGCAGTGTCGTCTACGCGCTGCGCTACTGGATCGACGACTTCGCCCGTTCGGAGCCGATCGACGGCGAGGTCCGCACCCGCGTCTGGTACGCGGCCCGGCGGGCGGGGTCGGAGATACCCTACCCCATCCGCACGATCCAGCAGGCGCCGCCCGCGCCGAGCGCCGAAGCGGACGAGGGCACCCGCCTGGCCGCGCTCGGGCGCGTCGACATCTTCGCGCCGCTCGACGACGCATGCCGGCACCGCCTGGCGGTCGCGATGCGCGAGCAGCGCTTCGGCGCCGGCGAGGACATCATCCGCCAGGACACGCCCGGGGATTCGCTCTTCATCATCAGCCGGGGCGAAGTCGGCATCCACGTCGGCGTCGACGGCAGCTCGCGGGCCATCGCGCGCCTCGGACCGGGGCAGTTCTTCGGCGAGATGTCGCTCATGACGGGCGAGCCACGGCAGGCGACGGTGACGGCGGTCACGGACACGATCTGCTACGTCATCGATCAGAACGCGTTCCGCTGCGTCACGAGCCCGGCGATCGTGGAGGAGATCGCGAAGATCCTCGCCGAGCGCCAGACCGAGCTCGAGATGAACCGCGAGGGCCTCGGCGCCGAAGCCCGCGCCCGCCGCATGCGGGACGCCCGCTCGCAGCTCCTTCGCTCGATCCGGGACGCGTTCGGGCTATAGCCGCCCCGAGGCTTCGCCTCGTGGCGGTGGCGAGGGTGTAGCTTGGGGGGTACGCGCGGACGGGGTGCGGCGGCCGGCGAAGCCGGCGCCGCATACGACTACGCACGGGACGCGACACGCGCGCTGGCGACGAACGTCGCGGCGCGATTCGCGTTGCGTCGCGGCGGCGGGAGAGGCCCGGGGTGCAGCGCCGAGCGATTATAGGGGAGCGAACGCTGCACCCCCGGCCACCCCCGCCGCCGCGCGCGTCCAGAATCGAAGTGGAGAGCACGAACAATGGACGCCGCGAGCGGGCTCGTGGTACGCGCCCTCCATGAAGCATGCGCCGGGGTTTCTGCGACTGGTCGAGGACGCGCGGGCGCGCGTGCGGGAGTGCAGCGTCGCGGACGTGAAGCGGCGGCTCGACGCGGGCGAGCAGTTCCATCTGGTCGACGTGCGGGAGCACGAGGAGTGGGAGCGTGGGCACCTGCCGGGCGCGCGACATCTCTGCAAGGGCATCATCGAGCGCGACGTCGAGGCGGCGATCCCCGATCCGAACGCGGACATCGTGCTGTACTGCGGCGGCGGGTTCCGTTCGGCGCTCGCGGCCGACAACCTGCAGAAGATGGGCTACACGCGCGTCGTCTCGATGGACGGCGGCTGGCGAGGCTGGACGGAGGCGGGCTACCCGACCGCGCGGGATTGAGCCGGCGTCACTTCGCGCCGCGCGTTCGCAGGTCGATCTGCTTGCCGTTCTTCTCGGCAGCCTCGATCTCGTCGAGGCTGATCACGTCGTCGCCGGTGCCGAGCAGATCGCCCACCTTGATGCCCTGCTGCTCGGGGCGCTTCTGGATGGCGTAGAACTGCACCAGGCGGTCGAGCTCGCCGCGGACCTCGTCGACGCTGCGGCGCGGGGTGCCGCTCGGGCGCTGCTGGACCATGTCGCGCTGATACGTCGTGTAGAGGTAGGCGACCCAGTTGAGCGAGATGTCGCCGGTCGCGACCCGGGACGAGACGAGGGTCACCAGGTCGAAGAGCTCCGGCACCAGCGCGTCCGGGGGCGCGGGCATCAGCAGCTGCTTGTTGACGCTGGTGAGGATGTCGCGCCGTTTGTCGAGCTTTCCCGTCGCCGTCTCGCTCTCGGCGACGCGCGACAGGTACCACTCGGCGGCCCGGCCGATGATCACGCTCTGGTAGCGCCAGGCGAGGGCCCCGCCCACGAGTAGAACGCCGAGGAGGACGACGAGGACACGAAGCCACCACCGGCGGGGCCACAAGCGCATGGTCTCTTCGCTTGCTCGATGGCGGGGTGACCTGTCAAGACGGCCCGCCGGATCGACGCATGGCGCGGACGGCGAACACGATCTTCTACGGCTGGTGGGTGCTCGGCGCGAGCGTCGTGATCGAGCTCTTCGGGCTCGGCTTCGGCATCTTCGCGATCACCACGGTCTACCCGTACGTCATCCAGACGTTCCCGGACTGGCCGCGCACGACCGTTTTCTTGCCCACGACCATCATCATCACGACGACGGCGGTCATGTCGCCGATCACCGGCGTGTTCATCGACCGCTTCCCGATCCGCTGGCTCTTCGTCGTGGGCATTCTGGTGCAGACGCTCGGCCTCTACCTGTTCGGGCGCGTGACGACGCCGGCGGAGTACGGGCTGGCGTCGCTGCTGGTCGGGCTCGGGATGTCCGGCGTCACGATCCTGCCGAACCAGGTGCTCGTGTCGCGCTGGTTCCACGATCGGGTGGGGCTCGTGAACGGCGTCATCCTGGCCGCCACCGCGATGGGCGCCGCGATCTCGCCGCCGCTCATCACGCGTCTCATCGAGGCGAGCGACTGGCGCACGGGCTTCGTGTGGATCGCGGTCCTCGCCTTCGCGGCGCCCATGCTCGTCGTGCTGACGATCGTGCGCGACCGGCCCTCGGACATGGGACTCGAGCCCTACGGCGCGGACCCGCGGTCGCCCGGCGCCGTGCCGCAGAGCGGCTTCACGCTCGGCGAGGCGGCCCGCACGGGTACGTTCTGGGCGCTCGCCGGCATGATCTTCTTCGGCGGCATCCCCTGCTACTCGTTCAACAAGCACATCCTCGTCTTCCTGCGCGAGGCCGGGTTCTCGCCCGTCGCCGCCGCAGACATGAAGGGGCTCTTCTTCTTCGTGTCGGGGTGCTCGCGCCTCTCGTTCGGATGGCTCTGCGACCGCTTCGACAAACGCCGCACGACGCTCGCGCACGTGGCGCTCATCGCGCTCGGCTATCCGCTGATCCTCGCCGTGCCGGCGCACCCGCAGCTCCTCGTCCCCTGTCTCCTCGTGGTCGGCATCGGCTACGGCGGCCTGCTGCCGTCGATCCCGATCCTCGCCGTCCATCTCTTCGGCCGCCGTCACCTGGGAACGATCCTCGGCGTGTACAAGATCCCCTACGACGTCGCAGCGGCGTCGGCGCCGCTGTTCACGGCGTGGCTCTACGATCTCTACGGCGGCTACAGCGTGCCCGAGCGCTGGAACTCGGCGTTCGCGTGGACGGGGCTCGCGATCGCGACCGTCGGCCTCGCGCGGCGGACGCTCGCGCGTTCGACGGCGACCGAGCCGGCGGGCTAGAAGGTCCGCCCATGTCGACGAACGACCTGGCGGGACGCACGGCCGCGGTGAGCGGCGGCGCATCGGGCATCGGTCGCGCCGTGTGCCTCCACCTCGCGCGCGCCGGCGCCGACGTCGCGGTGCTCGACGTCAATGTCGCCGGTGCGGAGACGGTCGCGGGCGAGGTGCGCGCGCTCGGCCGGCGCGCCGTCGCCGCGGCGTCGGACGTCGCGCGGCTGGAGAGCGTCGAAGCGGCGGCGGGCACCGTGCGGAGTGCCCTCGGTGCCGTGCACATCCTCGTCAACAGCCACGGCATTTCGGGCTTCGGAACACTGCCGGGGATGAGCGAAGCCGACTGGTCGCGCATGCTCGACGTCCATCTCACCGGCACGTTCCGCGCCTGCAAGGTCTTCGTCGGCGACATGCTCGCCGCCGCCTGGGGCCGGATCGTGAACGTCTCGTCGGTGGGCGGCCTGCGGGGCGGCCCCATGCTCATCCACTACGCCGCCGCGAAAGCCGGCGTGATCGGCTTCACCAAGGCCCTCGCCGTCGACCTCGGTCCCAAGGGAATCACCGTAAACGCCATCGCCCCCGGCCTCGTCGAAACGCCCATGCTCGCCGCCTCCGGCCTCCCCGACGCCGTCCGCAACGCGACCATCGCCTCGATGCCCATCCGTCGCCTGGGAACGCCCGACGACATCGCCGCGGCGTGCATGTTCCTCGTCTCGAACGACGCGGGCTGGTTCACCGGCCAGGTCCTCTCGCCGAACGGCGGCGGGCACCTCTGAGACGCGCGGGCCACGCGGCGGCGGTCCGCGAGGTCGGGGGGCCAGGCTGCGGCTTCGGCTTCGCCGCGCGACGATACATACGCGGCGTCTCGGCCCTTGCATTTCGTCGCGCCGCTACGCAGGCGCCTCCGCCTGGCCCCCCGACCTCGCGACTCGCGGCCGCGGCGGCCGCGTCATCGCTAGCGGCCCTCGAACTTCGGGCGGCGCTTTTCCTGGAAGGCGCGGACGCCCTCGGCGTAGTCGCGACTCTGGAAGCAGGCGGCGATCATTCGAGCGACCGTCGCGGCGTCGCGCTGGGAAGGATCGCGCTGCACTTCCCCGATGGCACGTTTGGCGGCGCGGATCGTCAGCGGCGCATTCTGGGCGATGTCGGAGACGTAGCGTCGGGTGAAGCTCAGCAGGTCCGCTTTCGGGACGACGCGATTCACGAGGCCAACGGCGAGCGCTTCGTCGGCGGTGTACTGGCGGGCCGTGAAGAACATCTCGGCGGCGACCGAGGGGCCGACGATCTCGACCACGCGCTCGACGCCGGCCAGGTGGTAGCCCAGGCCGAGGCGCGCGGGCGGGAGAGCCATCTTCGTGTCGTCGGCGGCGATGCGAAGATCGGCCGAGACGGCGATCGCGAGGCCGCCGCCGATGCACACGCCCTGCATCATCGCGACCACCGGCTTCTCGCAGGCGATGAGCGCAGCGAAGGCGTCGGCCGTCACGGCCTCGTACGCCGCCGCCGATGCCGCGTCCTTGCGGTGGGTCGCGAACTCCGAGATGTCGGCGCCCGATGCGAACGCCTCGCCGCCGTGCCCGCGCAGCACGACGACCCGCACCTGCGGATCGGCGACCAGGGCGGCGATCGCGCCCGGGATCGCCTGCCACATCTCGAGGCGCACGGCGTTCAGCTTGCCCGGATTGCGGAGCACCACCCACGCGACGCCGTCGCCGTCGCGCTCGACGTCGACGCCGAACTCACTCATCGCGCGCCTCCTCCTCGAGCAGGAGCGTCGGCACCTCGGCGGTACCCGATCGCACGCTGGCGACGCGCGTGCCCTTCTTGTTGCCGGTGCGGATCTCGCTCACGTCGAACCCCTCCGCGAGCAGCGTCGCGCGGCGCGAGGCCAGATTCGGCACCCGATAGCTGACGCCGTAGAAGCGGTCGGGTCCGCTCGCATCGTCGGGTGGCGGCAGCGCGCAGGCGAACTCGAACGTGAGCCCGCCCGAGCGGAAGAACATGAGCCGGACCCGGCGCTCGAGGAACTCGCGATCGAACGCCAGGCGCAGGCCGCGTGCGTCGCGCCAGAGCGCGATCGCGCGCGCCGGATCGGGCGTGAAGACGACCACGTGGTCGATCGCCACGGCGGCGTCGGCTGCGAGCGCACGCGACGTCACCTGCGGCGGCGTCTCGACGACGATGGTGAGCCCGTGCGACGCGGCGGGATCGGCGGGCCAGCGGTCGTCCGGCCCGTCGGGCGCGAAGAGGACGGCGTGGACGCCGGGCTCGCCGGCCTCGATCTCCACGGCGCCGCGCCCGAGCTGGAGGCGCTGCCGACCCGACGCCACCTCGGCCGGCGCGACGCCGAGCAGCGCGGTGTACGCTTCCACCGCGCGGCGCGCATCTGGCGCGCCGATCCGGACTCCGACGAGACGCATCGATCGCCCTGCTATCCGACGGCGCGAGCCGCGGCCAGCGCCGCCTCAGAACAGGCGCGCGCTCGCGAGCCGCGCGCCTTCCGACAGCGCGCGCAGCTTCTCCCACACGACCTCTTCGGCGACCTCGCCGAGGCCTGCGGAGGTGTCGAAGCCGCAGTCGGTCCCGGCCAGAACCCGCCGCGGGTCGCCGACGGCTGCGGCGGCGCGCTCGAGCCGCTCCGCCACGACTTCGGGATGCTCGACGTAGTTCGTGGTCGGATCGACCACGCCGGCCACGAGGAGCCAGTCCTTCGGCAGCGGATGGCGCACCAGGACGCGGTGCTCGTGCGCGTGCCTGGGGTTCGCCATCGAGAGCACGATCCCGCCGACGCGGGCGCGATAGAGATGCTCGGCGATGTCCTCGAGCGCCACGTCGCAGTCGTGCGGCGCCTCGTAGTTGCCCCAGCACACGTGCAGGCGCACGCGGTCGGGCGGCACGTTCACGAGCGCGCGGGTGATCGCCGCCGTCACCACGTCGACGAAGGCGAGGAACTCCTCCAGCGGACGGTCGGCGAAGCGGGTGTGTCGCTCCATCGCCAGGTCGGGCGCGTCGATCTGGAGGACCAAGCCGGCTCGGACGATCGCCTCGTATTCCACGCGCAGCGCATCGGCCAGCGCGACGAAGTATTCGTCGAACGATGCGTAGTGCGCGTTCTCCATCGCGCACGCGACGATGCCCGGCGACGGCGCCGTGACGAAGCACTCGACGAACGAGTCGCCGTCGACCCCGGCGAGGCGGCGCAGGGCCGCGAGGTCGCGCTCGAGCGGACCGCGGTCGGCGTACTCGACCGGCGCGATCGCCTGCGGCGCGTTCATGAGGCTCACCATCGTGCGCGAGAAGTCGGGCAGCTTGAGCGCGAGGAAGCTCTGGTAGCGCACGATGTCGCGCATGATCGGGCGCTGGCTCTGGCCGCCGAAGCCGCGCATGCGGTGCTGCACGTAGGTGAAGAAGCTCTCCCGCGGCTGCTCGCCGTCGTTGCCGACGTCGATGCCGGCCTCGATCTGCTTCTCGACCACGCGCCGCGTGGCGTCCTCGATCGCGGCCGCGAGCGCCGCCTCGTCGACGGGCTCGCGCCGGCTCTTCCTGACGAAGAGGTCGACGAGCGCCTTCGGACGCGGCAGGCTGCCGGCGTGCGTGGTGAGGATGCGAGAGTCGCCGCGTCGCATGGCGCGCCTGTATACCCGGCGTGCTCCTCCCGCCAGCCGGCGTCAGGCGATCGCTTCGCCGGCGGCGCGGGCGCGCGCGATCCTGCCGGCCTCGTCGGCGGCGAGATGGCGGGCCGCGGCGGCGAGACACACGAGCGCGACGCCGTCCCACACGAGCCCCATCTGCATCGCGAGACCGAGGTCGCCGATCGCCTGCGAGATGCGACCGATCGCATACGGTCCCACCGCGAGCCCGACGAAGGTCGCGAGCAGCAGGTAGACGGCCGCCGCGGTGCCCCGCATGCGCGGTAGCACGAGATCCTGCACGACCGCGACCGCGGCCCCGCCCCAGCACCCGGCGAACACCGACCAGAGGGCATAGCAGGCGAGCGCCACCGACGTCGCCGGGGCGCGCAGCATCGCGATCGCGAACGGCACCGGGAGACTCGCCGCGAGCATGGTCGTGTAGATGCGTCCCTCGGGGGTACGCCGCCGCCAGCGATCGGCGATGACGCCGCCCGCGACGACACCGAGCCATCCGCCGAGCGCGTGGACGAGACCGAGCGTCACTCCCGCCGTCGCCTTCTCCATGCCGTGCACGCGGATGAAGAACGGCGCCGTCCAGAAGTTGACGCCGTAGCCGACGGCGGCGATGAACGCGAAGCCGAGCGCGGCCAGGCGCGGCGCGCGCGCCTCGAACATGAGGGCGAAGCTCGCCGGATCGCGGACGCGCAGCGCCTGCGCCCACGACGTCGCCGCGTAGATGCCGACGCCGAGCGCGATCCATTGCACGGGGTTGCCGAGCGCGGCCGTGAGGCCCCACGCCGCGAACGCGAGCAGCGCCGCGACGGTGAGGTTGCGCGCCGGTAGCCGCGGGCCGCTGCCCACCCTCCAGAGGTGCGCGAGCGTGAACGGCGGCAGCACGGCGCCGAGCTCGCGCAGCGCATCGCGCAGCGGATGCGCGGCGTTCGGCGCCGGAACGCCGTCCAGAGCACCGCGCTCGGGCTCGGCGAGCCGCCGCACGAGCGGCGCCAGGAGGAGCCCCGGCACGCCGACGACGAAGAACGCGACCTGCCAGCCCCGAAGATCCAGGGGCGCCGTCGTCCCGGCCCACGCGACGTCCCACGCGTGGACCACGAGCCCGCCGATGCCGAGCCCGAGCCCCGATCCGATGTAGAGCCCGGTCTGGTAGACCGCCATCGCGGTTGCGCGCCGCTCGGGTCGAAAGTAGTCCGCGATGAGCGAGAACGCCGCCGGGTTGGCGCTCGCCTCCCCGACGCCGACGCCGAAGCGCGCCGCCGCGAGCTGCCCGAAGCTGCGCGCGAGCCCCGACGCCGCCGTCATGAGGCTCCACACCGACAGCCCCCACGTGATGACGCGCGTCCGCGTCCACGTGTCCGCGAGCCGCCCGAGCGGCAGCCCGAACACCGCGTAGAAGACCGCGAACGCCGTCCCGTACAGGAACCCGATCTGCGCGTCCGTCAGATCGAGATCCCGCTTCACGTCCTCCGCCAGGATCGAGAGGATCTGCCGATCGAGATAGTTGAGGACGTAGACCGCCGTCAGCACCAGAAGGACGCCCCAAGCATACCGTCCTTCGCGCTCCGCGGGCCGCGCCATGGCGCGCCCGTATAGCCGGCCGCCCCCGCGCAGCGAAAGCGCTCGCGCGCTCTTCCTACGTTCGCACCCGTATGCGGCGCCGGCTTGCGCCGGCCGCCGCACCCCGGTCGCGCGAGCCACCGCCGCCGCAGCCTACGCGTTCCGACCTCGACCCGAGCCGTGGCTCGGGTCGAAATGCTAGTTCCGCGCGCGCCCCCAGGAACCCGTGGCCCACGCCTTCGAGCCACCCGCGCTCGCCGTCTGCCATTTTCCCATGCCGCCCGACTTGCCGTTCGCGCCCCAGCCGCCGCCGGACGTCCAGCCCCTGCCGCCCGAGCCGCCCTTCCCGTTCGACGCCCAGCGCGACTGGCCGCCGCCCTTGCCGCCCCAACCCTGCCCGCCGCCGACCTGGCCGAGCTTCTGGTTCTGCTTGTCGGTCGCCGCGCCGAGCGCGCTCTTCACGCCGTTGATGGTTCCCGCGACGTTGAGCGTGCTGTTTCCCGCGAGCGTGCCCTGCACGGCCGCCGCGGCGCCGGTCTCTCCCAACGTGAACGCGTGTGCCGCGGGCGCTGCGACGAGCATGGCCGCGAGCACGGCCGTTGCGATCCCCCGATGCATGTGGAGTCCTCCCACTCCGAGCGTAGTGGCCGTCCCCGCGAGTCAAAAGTCGGCAGGCGCCGTGCCGTCTGCGCGATGTCAGATCGCTGCCCGTCCAGGCACCCGCCATGGCGTCGTCGCGATGCTCGTGCAGGGGTGCACGAGCCCCGCGGCGCCAATCCTGGCCGGGCGGCGGCATGCCGTTCGCTATTTTCGGGCCCCGCGTGCCCGTCGTGGTGGTATCACCTTCGTTCAGCATCATGAGACGCCTGCTGGCCTGCGCCGCCATGGCGAGCCTCGCCGCCACACCGGCCCTCGCCCATCACCGCCAGACCCCGCCGGTCGTGCCCCTCACGACGAGCGGCGACACCGGGCTTCCGCGCCAACCCGCGCCCGGACGATCGACCCTCACATTCGCCGTTCCGCAGGCTACGGGTGCACAGATCGTCACGGTGAAGCCGTACAAGAATCCGTCGCTGCAGACGCCGGTCGGGACGCCGGGGGACAACCAGAATCCCGCCGTCTCGTACACGGGCACCGTGGTCGCCTACGACACCGACGCCGATCCGCTCGCGACGGGCCTGCCGGGGCGCCAGATCGTCGTCGCCAAGACCGGAACCCTCACGGCCGGCCCCGGCGACCCGACGGGAACCAGCACGAACCCGAGCGTCGACGCCGGCGGGCAGCGTGTCGCGTTCGAATCGACGGGCGATCTCGCGAACACCGGCAACGCGGGTGCGCGCCAGGTGTTCCTGCGCCAGCCGACGGGCGGCGTCTCGCAGCTGAGCATCGGTGTCGGCACGAGCCGCAACCCGGCGCTGTCGGCGCGCAAGGGGCGCGTGGCGTTCGAATCGACGAGCGCGCCGGGCGACGGTCACGACACGGGCGTCGAGCAGATCTGGCTCGGTCTCGTGACCGGCCAGGGCGCGACGCCCATCACCGACGGGCTCGCGCCGTCGACCAATCCGTCGTTCAGCAGCGACGGCGCGATCCTCGCCTTCCAGAGCCGTGCCGATCTCGCCGGCGACAAGAGCGACATGGACGTGCCCCAGATCTTCGCCCACGACCCGAAGACGCACACGACCGCGCAGGTGACCTTCGACGCCGGCGGCTGCACGGATCCTGCGGTGACGAAGGTGAAGCGCGACTGGCGCATCGGCTTCGTGTGCTCGGGTCAACCCTTCTTCTTCATGCTGCGCGAGGACCAGCTCTACGCGATCCCGACGCCGGGCGGGAACACGACGCGGCTGCAGCCCGAGCTCGGCAAGCATTTCGTCGTCCTCTCGACCACGTTCGATCTCATGGCCGGAACGGGCGTGACGGCGGGCCACCAGGTGTACCTGTTGAACCTCTTCAAGCAGCCAGCGACCGCCGTCGACGGTCCGGGTGCCGTCTGGTTCCCGTTCCAGGGCATCCATCCGCTCTGAAACGACGGCGGCGTCGCCGGGCCGGACCCGGCGACGCCGCGCTTCGATGGCAATCCGAAACGCTCAGCCGGCGTAGTTGAAGCGCGGGCCACTGGTGCCCGGCACGTCGGGATCGAGGGGGCTGCGTTCCGGTGCCACGATCGTGAGGGGCGGCGCCTCGACGGGCACCTCCATGTCGCCCGCCTGCTCCGGCAGCGCTCCGCCGAGGAGCACGGCAAGCGGGCTTCCCTGAGCCCGTTTGCGCTTCAGCTTCTCGAGCAGCGTGGTGCGATTCACTCTCAACAGACGCGCGGCCTCCTTCTTGTTGCCGCGTGAAAGGCGGAGCGCCTGCGCGATGATGCGGTCCTCGATCGCTTCCATCTCGCGATAGAAGTCGATGCCGCCGGCACCGAACTGCCAGGGCATCGGCGACACGCCCGTCTCCACGTCGCGCGGCGCCACCAGGTGCGGCGGAAGGTCGCGCGCTTCGATCACCTGATCGGGCCGGCCGAGCACCACGAGCTGCTCGAGCAGATTGCGCAGCTCGCGCACGTTGCCCGGCCATGAGTAGCGCTGGAACACCTCCATGGCCGCCGGCTCGACGGTGAAGCGCGCCATACCCTTGGCGGCGAGCGTGTCGAGCACGTGGTCGACGATCAGCGGGATGTCTTCGCGCCGGCGACGCAGCGGGGGCATCTCGATCGGGACGACGCGCAAGCGGTAGAACAGGTCTTCGCGGAACTGCTTGGCGGCGACGGCCTGCTCGAGCGAGCGGTTGGTGGCCGCGATGATGCGCACGTCCACCTGCTGCGTCCCGATGCTGCCGACCGGCTCGAAGCGGCCGTCCTCGAGCACGCGCAGCAGCTTCATCTGGAGCTTCGGGCTCATCTCGCCGATCTCGTCGAGGAAGATCGTGCCGTTGTCGGCGAGCTTGAAGCGACCGAGGCGGCTCGTGACGGCGCCCGTGAACGCGCCGCGCTCGTGGCCGAACATCTCGCTCTCGAGGAGCTCTTCCGGAATCGCGCCGCAATGCACGGGGACGAAGCGCTGGCTCGTACGACGCGACAGCTTGTGCAACGCCGCCGCGACGAGCTCCTTGCCCGTCCCGCTCTCGCCGGTGATCAGCACCGTCGCGTCCGTCGCCGCGACCCGCCGAATGATCTCGAAGATCGCGAGCATGCTCGGATGACGCCCGATGATGCCCTCGAAGCCCACTTCCCCCGCAGTCCCTTCCATCACCAACCCTCCCCCGGTCAGACACGTGACCGCTGGAGGCGACAACACAGCAAGAGCCAATCCACCGCCCCGGAAGGGCCAGGCGATTGACCCTCCACCTGTCAGCGGTCTGGCACCTAAGCAGCCGAGAAAATTGACTTTTCAACGCTGTGGAAACTGACTTCAGGGGCGTCGGGCGGGGCCCATAGGGGGGGTCGGGACGCGGACAATGCTGTACGCCCATCCCCGCCAGGTGCGCGACTTCGTACGCGGCGCGGCCGCGCCTACGCGTCGCGGTGCACGGTGTCGGGCGAAAAGGCCGGCAGACACACGGCGATGTACTCGGCGCCGTCCGGATCGGGCGTGCTGTACTGCACCCACTCGCCCTTGTGTGCCAGCACGGCCTCGCCCGCCCGCACGTCGAACGAGCCGTCGCGGTGCGTGACACGCAACCGTCCACCGAGGACGACCGTGTATTCGTCGAAGTCGGGTGTCTGACCCGGCTCGACCCAGCCGGCAGGGCTTCGCATGTGCGCGACGCTGACGGAGGCGGTCTGCGAATTGACGCGCCCGACGTACTCGTCGATCAGCTTGGGCTTGTTGCCGGCGGCGGTGACGCGGGTCGGTGCGGCGATGTGCGTGGGCATCGGGCTCCCATGGCACCCACGTCGCGGGCGTTCAAGAGCTGCGATGCTTTCCGTGCGGATCGCCGTTCACCGGCGTCGTGTCGGTGTCGGGCGTGCGGCCTTCGGCCTGCTCCTGCTGCATGGCGCGATAGACTTCCTCCCGGAAGATCCGGACGTCGGACGGCGCCTCGACGCCGAGCCGCACCTGGCTCCCTCGCACCTCGAGCACGCGCACGGTGACCGCATCGCCGATCCGGATCAGCTCGCCAACCTTCCGTGTCAGTATCAGCATCGTAGGGATCCTTCCCAGCCACCCATGCCGGCTCAGATTCTGAGGAGGCTCGCGAGGCTCGTGTCGTTCTGGCGCCCGGCTGCGGCCAGCAGCGTCTCGAGCGCCTGCTGCACCTGCGTCAGCTCGGTCACGACGGCAATCACGTCGGCGTCCTCGAGGCGCGAGCGCCGCGCCGTCTCGTCGGCGCTGCTCGCCTGCACGGTCGTGAGCCGCGCCTGCAGCAGCGTCTCGCGCGTGCCGACGCTCGTGCGCTCGGCGGTGATCGCGTCCCGTCCCGACGCGAGGCCGGCGAGCGTGGTCGCGACGTCGACGCCGGGCGTGCGGAGCGACGTCTCCAGCGCCTCGAGCCCCTGCAGCGCCTGGCCGAACACGGTGTCGCCGCGCGTCGTCAGACGAACCGACTCGCCATCGCCGGTGCGCAGCTCGAACTCGTAGGTCGAGCCGGTGTACGCGGTCGCTGCGGTATAGCCGGGCCCGTCGGGATCGGCGAACGGCGCGGGGGCGTCCTGCGCCAGCCCGCCGAAGATGCGCCGGCCCGCGCTCGAGCTGTTGCCGAGCGCCGTCAGCGCCTGCAGGAGGCCGTGCACCTCTTCGGCTGCCGCGTCGCGGTCGGCCTGCGTGTGGCCGGCGGACGCGAAGGTGGTCGCGATCTCCTCGGCGCGCACGAGGAGGTCCGTGCCCTGTCCGAGCGCGGTGTCCTCGGCGCCCAGCACCTCGAGTCCGAAGCGGCTCGAGGTGTCGAACTGGCCGAGGGCGGCGAGCGTCCCACTCGAACGCAGCACCGCGCCGGCGGCGACCGGATCGACGTCGGCGGACGTGAGCCGCTTGCCGGTCGCGAGCTGCTCCTGGAGCGTCGCGAGCCGCGTCTGCAGTCGTCGATGCTGCTCGACGAGGGCGCGGAGCTGCATGCCGTCGGTCACGCGTCCGATCATCGTCACACCATCTGCATGAGGTCGTCCAAGACCTCGTCGGCGACGCTCACGAGCTTGGACGAAGCCTGGAAGGCGCGCTGCACGGCGAGCAGGTTCGTCAGCTCCTCCTCGAGGCTCACGCCGGAGACGGCGTCGTGCTGCGCCTCCGCCTCGTTCGCCCACAGCTCGGCCGAGCGCGCCGCGGCGTCCGCGTCGGCGACGTCGCCCGCGATGCGGGTCTGCTCGCCACCGATCCAGCCGGTGAAGGTGAGGTTTCCGAGGCCCGCCTGCGCGGTCGTGCGCAGCGCCGCCAGCGCCATCGCATTCTGGTTGTCGCCGGGCGCGAGGGAGCCCGCCGCCGCGATTCGGCGGGGGTCGGTGATGGCAACCGCCAGCGTCGCGGCCGTCGTCCCGGTGAACAGCGGCACGCCCGCGGTCGGGTTACCGTCGAGGTCGACGGCGCCGGCGCTCGTCTGGACGCCGTTCACCGCGCCGGCGAACGCGGCCGCGAAGGTATCGAGGTTCGACGCCGCAGTCGCGAGGTCCTGGTCGCGCACCGTGAGCAGCGCGCCCAGCTCGCCGTGAGCGCCGAGGCCGGGCACGCCGACGAGCGTACCGCCCGCGCCGGCGATCCCGACCTGATGGAGCGGGAGTCCGTCGAGCCCGGGGCTCCCGGCGGCGATTCCGAGCTGCTGGACGATCGCGCCGCCGTCGACGAGCGTCGCGCCGCCCGCCGAGACGCTGATGCCGCCATCCGACCGCTGCGTGACCTCGACCGGCAGCACGCCCGCCAGGTCCTGCAGGACGCGGCTGCGCTCGTCGACGAGCGCGCTGGCGGCGCCGGGGCCCTCGGCCGCCGAGGCGCCGATCCGCGTGTTGAGGTCGGCGATGCGCGCGAGATCGTCGTTGGCGCGCGTCACGAGCGCGGTCACGCGATCGTCGGCCTCGCGCTGCTGCGCGGCGATGCCGCTGGTGCGGCGCGCGAGCTCGCTCGCGACCGCGCCGGCGCGGGCGAGGAGCTGCTGGCGCTCGGCGATGCCGGCGGGATTGCGCTGCAGCGCTTCGGCGGCGTCGAAGAAGTCGTTCACCGCCGCGGAGAGCGAGGGATTGCTCACCTCGTCGACGAGGGAGCCGAGAGCCCCGAGCGCGTCGCGCCGGGCCGCGCCGCCGCTCGCATCCGACGTCGCGAGGCGCCGGCGCCGGTCGAGGAAGCCGTCGAGGAGCTGCTCGAGCCCGGCGACGCGCACGCCGCCCGGCACCGGCAGACCGTACGGGCCGAGGCCACCCGACACCGACGCCAACATCGCGCGCTGGCGCGTGTAGCCCGGCGTCTGCACGTTGGCGATGTTGTTGCCGATCACCGAGAGGCCGTACTCGTGGGCGAGCAGGCCGCTGCGGGCGATGTCGAGAAGTGGAAGGAGTCCCATGGGTCACACGTGGCGATCGACGCGCTCGGGCGCGTCCGGCGTGGCGATGGCGGCGTCGGCGCCGTAGCGCGCGCCGGGCACGAAGGCGCGGAGCGCGCGCAGGAGCTCGTTGACGGTACCGAGGCCGTCGCCGACCAGGCGCGCCGTCTCGCGTTCGAGCGCGCGTGTCTCGAGCAACGCCGCGCGCAGGCGGCGGAGCTTCTCGCGCAGCGTCGCCTGCGGCGCCGCGGGCAGCAGCGGCAGGAGCTCCACCGCGCTCGTGGTCGTCGCGCCGCGCTCGGCCGCGGCGGCGCGCACGCTCTCGCGGCGCTCGCGGGCGACGGCGAGGAGCTGCGCCTGGAGGCTCTCGCGCTCGGCGAGGCACGACACGATGGCGTCGGCCCGCAGCTGCACCACCGCGGCCTGCTGATCGCGGAGCACGCGCGCAAGCGCGTCGCACAGCGCCGTCTCCTCGCTGAGCACCGCGCAGAGTCGCTCGACGTGCTCCATCGGCTCCCGGCCCCGGGCGGGCTAGCCCGCGATCTCGGCGGCGACCTCGGAGAGCAGCTTGTGCGCCACGTCGTGGAGATTCGGCTGGTAGCGGCCACTGGCGACCGTGTTGCGCAGGATGGCCACCTGCGCCGCGCGCGCCGGATCCGGGGCGTCGCCACCCACGCTGCCGATCAGCTTCGCGAGAGCGCGTGCCACGTCGGATACCTCGACCGAATCGGCCCCGGGCTTGCGGCCGGCCTCGCCGCGACGGCCGGCGGGCGTCGCCGTCTGGGGAGCGACCCGCCCCGTCAGCGTGGAATGATCAACCCCGTTCTTATCGCCGATCTTCATGTCGACCGCCTTGCAGTGGTGCTCCACTACGAGTCTCGGCAGTTTCGGTCGCAACCTTTAATCGTCCCGTCGGCGTTCCTGACGCCCCCTTGGGGGCCCCACCTTCCAAAGCACGTGCCATGCCGAGCGCGTCCTGGGACGCCAGCACCTCGGCGACGTTGCGGTCGAAGGCTCCCGAGAGGATCTCCCGCTCGGGGGACTTGGGCAGCCAGTCGCTCTCGGGGATCGTCTTGCGCAGAACCCCCAGCAGCTGCGTCAAGAACTCGACTTCGACCTGCCGGATCGCCCCGGCCTTGGAGGCTGGATGGGGCGCTTCGGGCGCGGCGAGCGCCGCCGCGGCCGCGGCATCGGTGCGAAGGCCGAGCGCGTCCACTACATGATCTCCAGGTCGGCCTGCAGGGCCCCGGCCGCCTTCACGGCCTGGAGGATGGCGATCAGGTCCTGGGGCGTCACGCCGAGGGCGTTGAGACCGGAGACCAGATCCCCGAGGTTCGGTCCGCCACGAAGCGTGACGATCCCCTGCGGCTTGCCCTCCTCGACGCCGATGGTCGAATCGGGAACCACGACCGTCTCGCCGTTCGAGAACGGCGCCGGCTGCGATACCCCGAAGTCGGTCTTCACGGTGACCTGGAGGCTCCCGTGCGCGATGGCGACCGGGAGGAGCCGGACGTTCTGTCCGATGATGACGGTACCGGTGCGCTCGTTCAGCACGACGCGCGCCGGCGAGTCGGGCGTGACCTCCGCCTGCTCGATGAGCGTGACGGTGTCGACGGCCTCCTGCGGCGACGCGCTGCGGAGCTCGATCAGCACCGTGCCGGCGTCGAGCGGGCGCGACGCGCCGCGGCCGAGCTTGGCGTTGACGGCGCGGCTCACGCGCTCGGCGGTCGTGAAGTCCGGCTGGTAGAGCGCGACCTTCAGCTCGCCGCCTGCGCCGAGCTCGACGGGCACCTCGCGCTCGACGATCGCGCCCTCGGTGAGCAGCGCGACGGTCGGGAAGTTCTTCACCGCCGAGGCGCCGATGGCGCGCACGGCATACCCGCCGCCGAGCGAGAGCGCACCCTGCCCGACCGCGTACACCTGGCCGTCGGGAGCGAAGAGCGGCGTCGGCAGCAGCGTGCCGCCCTGCAGCGACTTGGCGTCGCCGAGCGACGACACTTGCGCCTCGATCCGTCCGCCCTGCCGCGCGAACGGCGGCAGCGTCGCCGTGACCATGACGGCGGCCGAGTTGCGCACCTGCAGCGTGCGCGGGTTGACGTCGATCGTGAGGCCGCGGCGCTTGAGGAGGTTCAGCACGGTCTGCGGCGTGAAGAGCGCCTGCTGCGTGTCGCCCGTGCCGTTCAGCCCGGCCACGAGGCCGTAACCCGAGAGCTGGTTCGAGCGCGCCCCCTCGATGGCCGCGATGTCCTTCACCCGCACGGCGTGCGCCACCGAGGCGAAGCATACGAGGATCGCAACCATCGTGAGTGGAGCCCGGCGCGGCTTCGCCGCGCCGAGGCGACGGTTCAGAAGGGCCATACCCAATCCATGGCGCGCTGGAGGAGCGGTGCGTTCTGCTTGTCGCCGACTGGGCCGTAGCCGTAGTAGGCGATGCGCGCGTCCGCGAGTCGCGACGACAGCACCGTGTTGTCGGGCCGGATGTCGACCGGCCGGACCGTACCGAGCAGCACGATGTGCTGGTCCTCGTTGTTCACGGTGACGATCTTGTCGCCCTGCACGCGGAGGTTCCCGCCGCCGTCGACCGCGATCACCCGCGCCGTGATGCTCGCCGTGAGGGCGCCGGCTCGCGACGTGGCGCCGTCCTGCTGGTAGTCGTGCGCGGTCTCCGCCTGGATGATCTGGTCCGGATTGAACCCGCTCGGCAGGAAGCCGACGGCCGCCGCCGGGATGCCGAAGAACGCCTGCACCTTGGCGAGGATCGACGACTTCTCGTGCCCCTCGGTGGTCGCATTCTTGCGCCCGTTCGCCGTCTCGGAGACGACGATCGTCAAGAGATCGCCGGGAAAGCGCGCCCGCACGTCCAGACCCGTGTAGTTTGCCGCGAGCTCGGGACGCCACAGCGACCCCATGCCCGGCGGGGGGCCGGGCGGCGGCGTGCCGAGGTCGCACGGCACGGGCTCGAGCTTCGGCCGGCTGCCGAAGAGGAAGCAGCCCGAGAGCAGGCTGGCGACGAGGAGGATGCCCGCGACCCGCATCAGAACTCCACGCTCACCGTCTTGCCGTCGACCACGCGGCCGGTGATGACCTTGCCGCTCGTCCGGTTCATGACCGCCACGCGCTCCCCCGCGCCCGCGTCCTGCTTCACCTCGCCGAGCGCGGAGAGCCGCAGCGCGCCGCGCTCGGCCACCAGCTCCACCACGTCGCCGCGCCGCACGGTCGCGCCGGTCGCGACCTGCTGCAGGCGCACGGGCGAGAAGGCGACGATCGGCGCACGCGCCGTTCGTCCGACGATGCTCGCGAGGTCGGTGGCGACGTCGCGCGGGAGCGCCGAGAGATCCTGGCGATCGATCCCCACCGCGTCGGGCGGCACGACCTCGCCCCGCTCGATCTCGCGCGTCGCGACGACGACGTCGGCGAAGCGGCCGATGTCGGCGGTGATCCACGCCGTCCGTGCCGGACGGCCGTCGACCGTGACGTCGAGCTGGAGGCGCACGCGCCCGAGGAGCGCCGTCCCGGTCGGCACGACGACCTGCGCCGTCCAGGTTCCGGTCGGGATGCGGATCGGCGCGGTCAGCTCCACCGTTCGCAGCGCGAGCGTGCCGCCGTCGTCGCCGAACCGGCGCCGCAGGTCGTCCTCGACGAGCTGCCGGACCGTCGACGGCGGAATCTCCTGCGTCGCGCGCCGCACGCGCACCGTCGGCGGCACGTTGTAGGTCACCGTCGAGAGATCGAGGCCGGCCACGACGAGGGTGTCGAGGAGCCGCCTGCCGTCGAGGAGACGGCTCTCGCCCGCGCTCGGCGCCGCGGCGAGTTCCACGTCCGCGACGGCGAGCGCCGCGGGGCCGTCGAGCGTCGCCACGTCGCGCAGGCGCACCGTTCCGCCCGTGACGATGGGGTCGGCCGCGACCGTGATGCGCCCGCCGTCGGCCGTCACCACGCGGACGACGCACGTCGCGAGGACGAGGCCGCACGCGAGACGGACGACGACCCGTCTACTGGACCATCGCATTCGTCACCTTCAGCATCTCGTCGGCGGTCTGGATGGCCTTCGAGGTCACCTCGTAGGCGCGCTGGCCCGTGATGAGGCCGATCAGCTCCTCGACCACGCTGACGTTCGAGTTCTCGAGGAAGCCCTGGAGCAGCGTCCCGCGGTTGTCCTCGCCGGGGTTGCCGAGCTGTGGGGGACCGGACGTCTCGGTCTCCTGCAGGAGGTTCTTCCCGAGCGCCCGCAGGCCCGCCGGGTTCGTGAAGCGCGCCGTCTGCATCTGTCCGAGCTGGGTGGCGAGATTCTGCCCCGGCAGGATCGCCGAGACGGTGCCGTCCTGGCCGATCGTCACGTCGAGCGCGCCGTCGGGGATGGTGATCGCCGGGTCGATCGGCAACCCGTCCGAGGTGACGATGCGCTGCTGCGAATCGATCTTGAAGGCGCCCGCGCGCGTGAACGACGTCGTGCCGTCGGGCATGTCGATCTGGAAGAAGCCGTTGCCCTCGATCGCGACGTCGTACGTGTTCGCGGTCTGCGTGTAGTCGCCCTGCATGTTCATGCGCTGCACGGCCGCTGGCTTCACGCCCAGGCCCACCTGGATGCCGGTCGGCGAATTCGTGGTCGCGGTCGTCGCGACGCCCGGTGCGCGCAGGGTCTGGTAGAGCAGGTCTTGGAAGTCGGCTCGGCTCTTCTTGAAGCCGGTCGTGTTCACGTTCGCGAGGTTGTGCGCGATGACGTCGATGGCGAGCTCCTGCGCCTGCATGCCCGTCGCCGCCGTGTAGAGTGCGCGGATCATCCAACCCTCCCTACGTCGTTGATGCTGTGCTGCGTGACCTCGTCGAGCCGCTGTAGCGCGCGCATGTACGACTCGAAGCCGCGCGCGAGATCCACGAGCTCGACGAGCCCGTGTACCGCGTCGACGTTCGCGCCCTCGATCGCGCTCGGCACCACGTGGGTGTCGACGGCCGGAACCGGGCGACCGGTCGCGCCCGGCACCGCTGCGAAGAGCGTCCCGCCTTCCGGCACGAGCCGCGGCTTGTCGCCGAAGTCGACGAGGCGCAGGCGCCCTGCCGCCTGGTCGTCGACGGTGATCGTGCCGTCCTCGGCGATGACGACGTCGCCGTCACCCAGGCGAATGTCGCCGTTCTCCCCCTGCACGCGGTCACCGACGGGCGTCACGAGAAAGCCCTCGGGGTCGCGCTGGAAGCTGCCCTGGCGCGTGTAGCGCTCGCCGTGCGCGGTCTGCACGGCGAAGAAGCCGCTCCCCGACACGGCGACGTCGAGGGGGTTGCCGGTCATCCGGATCGGCCCCTGCGAGAAGTCGCGCATCGTGGCGATCTGCTGCACCTGTGCGCCGGTCCGTCCGAGGATCGGATCGACGCCGGCGCGCGGGCCGCCCGAGAGCGGCTCCAGCACGAACGCGGCGCGCTCGGCCTTGTAGCCGGCCGTCCCCGCGTTGGCGAGGTTCTGCGACGCGGCATCGAGGCGTGCCAGCGCCGCCACGCCTCCGGAGGCGATCGTGTAGATCCCGCGGGTCATGGGAGCTCGACCCGTTCGAGCAACGCCGGTGCCACGGCGCCCCGCCTCGTGCACCGGCCGGACGGGCCGGGCGCGGGCGGCAGAAGTTGCCGGTAGGGCGTCATCTGCTCGCGGGGCTCGCGCCGATCTGGAGCTCGAGATCGCGCCGCAGGCGTACCTCGGCCGGATCGATCGTGGGCCGCAGCGGCTCGGCGGCCCGGACGAGCTCCCGCAGCGCCGCCTCGCGCCGCGCGAGCGTCTCGTCGAGCGCCGTCGCGCGCCGCTCGGCGTCGGCCACGAGATCGGCCAGCTGGGCGCGCAACCGCTCGAGCGTCGCCTGCTGCTCGGCGGCGACCAGCTCGTGCGCGCGGCGGCCGCGCCGGACGAGCCAGGCGAGCGCCAGCACGGCGAGACAGTCGACGATGGTGGTGACGGCGAGGACCCGGGTCATGTCAGGCAATCACGTCGAGGCGGCCCGGATGTCGCGGCGGCGGCAGGGCATCGTCGGCCGGCCGCTCGGGGGCCGACGGGCGTGCCGGACGGCGCTGCCGCTTGGGCTCGCTGCGCCGGCGTTCGGGGTGCGGGTCCGCGCCCCGCGCCACCGTCCTGTCGACCACGGTCCCGTCCATCGTCTCCCTCACTCGCCCGGCTCCTCGCCCGCGAGCTTCGCGAGCAGGAAGCGCTTCAGGCGCAGCATCGCCTGCGAGTGGAGCTGGGAGACGCGCGACTCGGTGAGCCCGAGCACGCCGCCCACTTCCTTCATGGTGAGGTCCTCGTTGTAGTAGAGCGACACGACGAGCTTCTCGCGCTCCGGGAGCTTGCCGATCGCGTCGGCGACCAGGTGCACGCGCTCCTGCGAGAGCAACGCGCGCAGCGGGTCGGCGTCGGCCTCCTCGTCCTCCTGATCCTGCGAGAGCCGCTCCTCCCCGCTGCCGAACCCCAGATCCTCGAGCGAGAAGAGCGTCATCTCGCCGACCTTGGCGAGCAGATCCTGGTAGTCCGTGAGCGACATCTCGAGCTCGCGCGCGATCTCTTCTTCGCTCGGCGGCCGTCCGAGCCGGCCCTCGAGCTCGTGCGACACCTTCTCGATGAGCGCGGCCTTCTGGCGCACGCTGCGCGGCACCCAGTCGAGCGAGCGGAGGTGGTCCAGGATGGCGCCGCGGATGCGGAACTGCGCGTACGTGGAGAAGAGCGCCTCCTTCTTCGGATCGTACTTCTCGATCGCGTCGAGGAGGCCGACGATGCCCCACGACACGAGATCGTCGATCTCGATGTGGGGCGGCTTGCGGATCGCGAGGCGCTGCACGACGCGGCGGACCAGCGGCAGGTACCGCCGCATGATCTCGTCGCGCTCGCCCTCGAGCGGCGCGTACGTCGTGCGGCGGCGGCCACGCCCCCGGCCGAGATCGGCGTAGCCCGTTCCCGCCACGCGCTACGCCCTCCCCTCCGCGAGCAGCTTGCGGAAGAAGAACTGCAGTCCGCCGGTCGCCGCGCCGCGCGGATCGCGATTGCGCAGCCGATCGGCGAGCGCGGCGATCGCGCGCGCGGCCGGCGTTCCCGGCGCGGAGATCGCGATCGGCGCCTGCGTGCGCACGGCGCGCGGCACGGCGTCGTCGAGCGGCACCCAGCCCACGTAGTCGAGGCGGACCGGCAGGAACTGCGCCGCGACGCGCGCCAGGCGCGCGAAGGCCTCGTCGGCGTCGCGCGCGCTCGCCGCCATGTTGACGACCACCGGGAACTCGGTGCGTCCCCAGCGCGTCGCCAGCACCTTCACGAGCGCGTACGCGTCCGTCATGGCCGTCGGCTCGGGCGTGACGACCACCAGCGTCTCGCTCGCGGTCGCCGCGAAGTAGAGGACGTTCGACGAGATGCCCGCGGCGACGTCGATCAGCAGCACGTCGAGCGTGTCCTCGAGCGCGTCGACCTCGTCGAGCACGGCGAGCCGCTGGGCCGGCGTCAACGCGGTGAGCTCGGCGACGCCGCTCGCCGCCGGCACGAGCCGCACGCCGGCGGGGCCGAGCGCGATGACGTCGGCGAGACGGTGCTCGCCGCGCAGGACGTGCAGGAGCGTGTGCTCGGGCGTGACGCCGTAGACCACGTCGATGTTGGCGAGCCCGAGGTCCGCGTCGAGCACCAGCACGCGATCGCCGCGCTGCGCGTACGTGACGGCGAGGTTGGCGGTGATGTTGGTTTTTCCGACACCCCCCTTGCCGCTCGCCACGGCGATGACGCGCACGGGGGCACTGCTCGGCGCGGCCCCGATCGGGGGCGCGGTGTCGGGGATCGGGCTACTCATGGTGCGTCTCACGCAGCGAGCAGGCGGCGTGCCAGCCCACCGCGCCCCGTGGGCACGAGCGAGTCGGTCAGCCGACGGCCACTCGAGACGGCGGTAACGACGACTCCGTGTCCCGAGATCTGACTCGCGACCGCGTCCGCCGGCGCGAGGTCCGCCTTCGTGACGATGCTCGCCGTCGGCGCGAGCACGGCGAACGCATCGAGCGTGGCCGCGACCACCGCCGGCGCCGTCGTCGCCGCGACGACGAGGGTGCGGCGGCTCTGCGCGCCCACGACCTCGGCCAACGCCGCGAGCTCGGCAAGGGTTGCCGCGTGGGCGAGTCCTGCCCCGGTCGTGTCGACCACCACGCGATCCAGGTCCGCGAAGGTCGCGAGCGCGGCGGCGAGCCCGCGCGTGTCCACGACGCGCGCGACCGGCACGTCGAGCGCGCGGCCGATGGCGTCGATCTCCGCCGCGGCGCCGAGCCGGTGCGTGTCGGTGGAGACGACGCCGATGCGCGCACCCCCACGCCGCGCCGCGAGCGCGAGCTTGCCGAGCACGGTCGTCTTGCCGTCGCCGGGAAGGCCGACGAGCAGCTCGACGCGCGGATCGTCGAGCGCGCGCCGCGGCTCGGGCGGCGCCGCCGCCTCGATCTCGACCGTGCCGTCGGCATGGGTCCGCGTCGCCACGAGCACCGCGTCGGGACCGCAGGCGGCCTTCACGAGGGCCAGTGCCGCGGCGGTCGACGCCGCGCGGAAGCGCTCAGGCGTCATCGAGCGCCACCACGCCGAGCGAGCGCACCCGCACGGTGTGCGCGATCTCCGCCGGCGCCATCACGACGAGCGTCGGCAGGTAGCGCTCGAGGAAGCGGCGCACCGACGGCCGCAGCGTCGCGCCGCACAGCAGGATCGGCGTCAGACCGTCGGTCGCGAAGCGCTCCATCCACGCGCCGAGGCGTCCGACCAGGCGCTGCGCGGTCGACGGGTCGACGACCAGCGAAGCCCCGTCCTCGGTGCGCTGGATGGAGTCGACGAGCCCGCGCTCGAGCGGCGCCGCCAGCGTGACGAGGGCCAGCGTGCCATCGGGGCCGACCAGCTTCTGCGTGATCGAGCGCCCCAGCGCCTGCCGCGCGTACTCCGTGAGCGCGTCCGGATCCTTCGTGCGCCCCGCGTGATCGGCGACCGCTTCGAGGATCGTCGCGAGGTCCCGGATCGACACGCCCTCGCGCAGGAGGTTCTGCAGCACCTTCTGGACGCCGCCGACCGGGAGGAGCTGCGGGACCAGCTCCTCGACCACCTTCGGGCGCGTCTTCGCGACCTGGTCGAGGAGCCCCTGCACCTCCTGCCGTCCGAGCAGCTCCCAGGCGTGGCGCCGGATCACTTCCGTCAGATGCGTGATGACGACCGTGCCGGGATCGACGACCGTGTAGCCGGCGAGCTGCGCCCGCTCGCGGTCCTGCGATGCCACCCAGAGCGCGTCGAGCCCGAAGGCGGGCTCGCGCGTCGCGACGCCCGTGACCGGCGTCTCGACCGTGCCCGGGTTGATCGCGAGCAGGCTCCCCATGCGGAGCTCGCCGCGCGCGACCTCGATCCCCTTCACCAGGATGCTGTACGCCGACGGCTTCAGCTGCAGGTTGTCGCGGATGTGGATGGGCGGAACGATGAACCCCATCTCGAGCGCGAGCTGACGGCGCGTCGTGCGGATGCGCTCGATGAGATCGCCGCCGCCGTCCGGCACGTGCCCGGTGACGGCGTCGACGAGCGGCACGAGCTCGAAGCCGACCTCGAGCTCCATGAGGTCGAGCGCGAGGAGCGCCTCCGGGCGATCCTCGGCCGACGTGGCGGCGCCGCCGCGCGCGCCCTCGGGCTCGGCCGGCGCGGACGGCGCGACCCCGCCCGCCGCCGCGAGCGCGCCGGTGGTGCCGGCGAGCGCGACGAACGGCAGGAACGGCAGGCCCGGGACGAGCGACAGGAAGCCGAGAATGCCGGTCACGAGCCACAGGACGCGCGGGCTCGTCAGGAGCTGCCCGGCGACCTCGGTCCCGAGGTCCGACCCCGAGGCAGCACGGGTCACGATGATGCCGGCCGCCGTCGAGATGAGGAGCGCCGGGAGCTGCGAGACGAGCCCGTCGCCGATCGTCAGCACCGTGTAGCTCTGCGCCGCCGTCTGCCAGTCGACGCCGTGCTGGCCGACGCCGATCACGAAGCCGCCCACGATGTTGATCGCGGTGATGACGAGCCCCGCGATCGCGTCGCCGCGGACGAACTTCGAGGCGCCGTCCATCGCGCCGTAGAAGTCGGCCTCGGCCTCGATCGTCCGGCGCCGCGCGCGGGCGTCCTTCTCGGTGATGAGGCCGCTGTTGAGGTCGGCGTCGATCGCGAGCTGCTTGCCGGGCATCGCGTCCAACGTGAAGCGCGCCGCCACCTCGGCGATGCGTCCCGCGCCCTTGGTGATGACGGCGAAGTTGATGATGACGAGGATCAGGAAGACGACGATCCCGACCGCGTAGGAGCCGCCGACGACGAAGTTCCCGAAGGCCTGGATCACGTGCCCGGCCGCGGCGGGTCCCTCGTGACCGTAGAGCAGGATCATGCGGGTCGAGGCGACGTTGAGCGCGAGCCGGAAGAGCGTCACGACCAGCAGCACCGACGGGAAGGTCGAGAACTCGAGCGGCTGCTGCGTGTACATCCCGACCATGAGGATGATGAGCGCGATCGAGATCGAGACGGCGAGCAGGAGGTCCAGCAGCACCGCCGGTAGCGGGATGACCATGATGAGGACGACGGAGACGAGCGCGAGCGGGACCACGAGCTCGCCCAAGGCGACGCTCCGTCCCTTCGGGGCCGGCAACGTGGCGGCGGTCGTGGCCATGGCCTACCGGACCTCCCCGGGAACCCCGCCGCGCAGCGAGTAGATGTAGGCGAGGATCTCGGCCACGGCGCGGTAGAGCGTCGGCGGGATCTCGGCGCCGATCTGGACCGTGCGGAAGAGCGCGCGCGCGAGCGCGCGGCGCTCGACGATCGGCACGCCCGCCGCCCGCGCGGCCGCCTTGATCTTCTCGCACAGCTCGTCGGCGCCCTTGGCGACCACTCGCGGCGCCCGCATCTCGTCCGGCCGGTAGCGCACCGCCACCGCCACGTGGACCGGGTTCACCAACACGACGTCGGCGCGCGCCACCTCGGCCAGCATGCGGCGCTTGGCGATCTCTCGATGTGCCCGGCGGAAACGCAGCCGCACCTGCGGATCGCCCTCGCTCTGCTTCAGCTCCTCGCGGAGCTCGTAGCGGCTCATCTTGAGCGTCTGCTCGTGCCGCCAGCGCGCCCAGGCGTAGTCGGCGGCGCCGACGACCGCCAGCACGGCGGCCATGACGAGGCCCAGGCGCTGGAGGCCGGTCCCGGCAAGCCCCATGATCGCTTCGACGGGCATGAGCGCCGCGCTGAGCGCGCCGTCGCTGAAGGTCACGACCACGCGGTGCGCGATCGCGAGCACGAGGACGATCTTCACGATCGCCTTCACGAGGCTCGCCACGCCCTGCAGGGAGAAGATGCGCTTGCGCCCGCTCTCGAATCCGATCCGCTTGGGATCGGGCGCGACCAGCTCGGGATTCACGTGCCATCCCACCTGCGCGATGACGGCGCCGATGCCGACCACCGAGACGGCGAGGAAGAACGGACCCAGAACGCCGGCGAGCTCGCCGGTCGCGCGCCACAGGAGCGGTCCGACCGGATCGTCGTGCGCGGCGGCCGGTCCCACGGCCGCGAGCCAGTTCGCCAGCATCGTGCGCGCGTGGCGGAGCAGGACCGGGGCGCCCCAGGTCGCGACACCCAGCGCGGCGAAGAGCGCCGCCACGGGCGCGATCTCGGAGGAGACGACGACCTGCCCGTGCTTGCGCGCCTCCTCGCGTCGTTTCGGTGTCGCTTTCTCCGTGCGATCGGCGCCTTCAGCCATGGGCCAGCGCCCCCAGTCCCTGGACGAGCGTCGCGAGGACGCCGGCCAGATCGTCGAAGCGACCGGCGAGGAACCGCACCGTGAGCGGCAGCGACGCGCCGAGCACGAGGAGCCCGACGCCGACGTTCACGGGAAAGCCGACCGCGAAGACGTTCAGCTGCGGGATGGTGCGTGCGAGGACGCCGAGCGTGCCGTTCACGAGCAGCAGCGTCACCAGCACCGGGGCCGCGATCCGCACGCCGACGGCGAAGAGGCTCGCCGCCTGCGCGATCATGCCTTCGAGAAGGGCGCCCGAGACGACGACGTGTCCAACCGGAGCCACCCGGAAGCTCTCGATCAGCGCACGCAACACGACGTGGTGCACGTCGAGCACGAGGAACACGAGCAGCGCCGCGAGCTGCTGCCACTGCGCGACGACCGTGGTCGACGCCTGGGAGCCCGGATCGATGAGGCTCGCGATGCCGAACCCGACCTGCAGGCCCGCCACCTGCCCGCCGAGCTGGACGCCGGCGAACACGAGCTGGGCCACGAAGCCGATCAGCACGCCGATCGCTGCCTCCATGGCGACGAGCCCGGCGAGCCCCCACGGCACGGACGCCTCGACGCCCGGTCCGCCGACGGCCGGTGCCAGCGCCAGCGCGAGGACGCCGACGAATCCCGCTCGCACCCGCATCGGCACGAGCAGGTGCCCGAAGATCGGTGCCGCCAGGACGAGCCCCGATAGGCGCGCCACGACCAGCAGGAACGGGACGGGATCCGGAATGGCCATACGGGGACGTCAGCGCACGTAGTTGGGAAGGCTCTGGAAGAGGACGGTCGTGTAGTTGACGAGCCGCGTGAGCATCCACGGCCCGAAGATGAGCAGGGCCAGCACGCTCGCGGCGATCTTCGGAATGAACGTGAGCGTGATCTCGTTGATCTGCGTCATCGCCTGGAAGATGCTGACCGCGAGCCCGGCCAGGAGACCGAACAGCAGCACGGGGCCCGCCAGCACGAGCGTCAGCTCGAGCGCGCCGCGGCCGACTCCCATCACCGTCTCGATCCCCATCGGTCCTCCGCCTCAGTGGAAGCTCTGCACGAGCGAGCCCACGAGCACGTTCCAGCCGTCCACGAGCACGAAGAGCATCAGCTTGAAGGGCAGCGAGATCAGGACGGGCGGCAGCATCATCATGCCCATCGAGGTCAGGACCGACGCCACCACCATGTCGAGCACGAGGAACGGCACGTAGACGAGGAAGCCCATCTCGAAGGCGGTCTTCAGCTCCGAGATGAGGAACGCCGGCACGAGCGCCTGCGGCGCCACGTCCTCGGGCGCAGCCGGACGCGCGGCGCCCGTCGCCTCGACGAACAGCGCGAGGTCCTTCTCGCGGGTCTGCCGCAGCATGAACTGCCGCAGCGGCTCGTACGCGCGCCGCGCGGCCTCGGCCGCGTCGATCTCCTCGCGCTGGTACGGCACGTAGGCGTCGGTGTGGATCGTCTCGAAGACGGGCATCATGACGAAGCCCGTGACGAACAGGGCCAGCGACACGATCACCTGGTTCGGCGGCATGCCCTGCGTCCCCACCGCCTGGCGCAGGAACGAGAGCACGATCACGATCCGCACGAAGCCGGTGACCGTCACCAGGATCGCCGGCGCGAGCGAGAGCAGCGTCAGCAGCGCGACGACCTGCAGCGGCCCCGCGACCTGTTCGCCCCCGATCTGGAGGGACACGGCGGGCATCAGGCCCCCGGTTGCTCCGGTGCGGGCTCGGCGTGCCCGAGGCGCGCGACCAGCGAGACCTGCTCGCCCGCGACTCCGAGCAGGAGCCGCTCGCCGTCGACCTCGACCAGCGTGAGGAATCGCTTGCCGCCGAGGTAGCGGTTCGTGACGACGCGGATGGCGTCGGCGCCGGGCGCGCCCGCGCGCCGCATCCACAGCCCCCACACCCCGACGAGCGCGCACACGGTCCCGAAGACCGTGACGAGAGCGCTCGTCATCCGAGCCCCGCGATCCGCTCGGTCCGCGACACGATGTCCGTCAGGCGGAGACCGAACTTGTCGTTCACCATGACGGCCTCGCCGCGCGCCACGAGCTTGCCGTTGACGAGCACGTCGAGCGGCTCGCCCGCGAGCTTCGCGAGCTCGACCACCGATCCCGCCGTCAGCGCCAGCAGCTCGCGCAGCGGCAGCCGCGTGCGGCCCAGCTCGACCGTCACCTCGAGCGGGATGTCGAGCAGGAGGTCGAAGTTGCGCGTCGTCTGCTCGCTCGCGCTCACCGTCGCCGTCTCTTCGGTCATCGTCGTCTCCTCGCCTTCGCTAGATCCGCGCCGTCACGCGCACGGCGTTGTTCCCGTTCACGACCCCCGGCGCGCCCACGAAGTGCGGCGCGCCCGCGACCCGCATCACGACCGGTCCGTCGCGCCCCGTCGTGAGCGACAACACGTCGCCGACGGCGAGCGAGACGAGCCGTGAGAGGGCCATGCGCTGCGTGCCGAGGTCGACCGTGACGTCGACCGGCACGTCCGCGAGCCGGTCGCGCAGCCGCGCCGCCCAGGACGCGTCCGGCGCCGGGCTCGCGCCGTCGTCGACCGCGCGCACCGTCTGGAGGCTCGCGCGGATGGCGTCGAGCGACGCATTCGGGAGCGCCACGACGAGCGTCGCCGGCGCGAGGCCGTCGACCGCGACCGCCAGCTCGACCTGCACCACGAGCTCGTCGGGCGCGGCGATGGTCGCGAAGAGGGGGCTCGATTCGATCCGCACGTAGCCGCACTCGACCGACGCGACCGGCTCGAACGCCGCGTGCAGCTCGGCCAGCACGCGCTGCGCGAGCCGCTCGATCAGGCGCTGCTCGATCGCCGAGAACTCGCGCACCGGCATGGCGACCGCCCGGCCCGCGGTCCCGCCGCACGCCACCTGCAGGAGCGCGCCCACGAGCGACGCCGGCACCGCGAGCAGGCCGTGCCCGCGCAGCGGCGTCAGGCGAAAGCGGACGAGCCCGACCGGCTGCTCGAGCTTCCCGAGGACGCGCTCGAAGCGCACGAGATCGGTCGCCGTCACGGTCACGCCGGGGACGTCGCCGAAGAAGGTGGCGAGCGCGCCGCGCACGCCGCGCGCGAACCGGCCGAGCACGAGCTCGAGTCCCGGCAGGCGTCCCGCGAGGGGGCGCTCCGAGCTCATGAGGTCGATCGTGCGCACGCTGCCGATCGGCTCGTGGCGCTCGCCCGGACCCTCGCTCGAGAACGCGGCGAGCAGCGCTTCGACCTCGGCCGGCGTCAGGATGTCGCTCATGCGCAGCGGCCTACTGGACGATGAATTCGGTGAAGTAGACGGCCTTCACGGCGTCCTGGTTGAGGACGGTGTTGAGACGGTTCACGATCTCCTCGCGCAGGACCGCCTTGCCCTGCGGCGTGCGCACCTCCGCGAAGTTCTTGCTCGAGAAGAGCGTCAGCAGCATGTCGCGCGCCTGCGGCAGCCGGCCGTGGAACTCGGGCGGCACGATGCTGTCGTAGAACTCGACCTGGATCGTGGCCTTCAGGTAGCGGTGCCCGTCGTCGTCGGAGAGGTTCGCGATGAACGGGTCCATCGGCTCGAGCGCGCCGTCACCGGCCATCCGGCGGGCTCCGCCGCGTGCCGGGTCGATCGCCGCGTCGGCGCGCTGCCCGACGTTGGCGAGGCCGAGCCGCCAGGCGGCGGCGCCGATCCCGCCCAGGGCGAGCGCGAGCGCGCAGCCGAGCGCGATGGCGTGCATGATGCCGCCCCGCTGCTTCGCCGGCGCCGTGTCCTGCGCCTTGTCCTCGTCCGCCATGGCTCCTCCCCAACCCCCTGCGACGCCCGACACGTCGGGCCTGACGCTGGAGCAACGGGAGTGCCAGCAGGAAGATCCTGCAGGGCCCGGCGAAAATCGCCGGGCCCCGGGTCAAGGTTCTGTCATCCGCCCCGCCGGGCGGAGGGGATTCGTGACTTTACCGTACGACGTTGAGCAGATCGGTGAGCGCTTGGTCGCTGGTGGTGATGACCTTGGCGTTCGCCTGGAAGGCGCGCTGCGTGCTGATGAGGTCGATGAACTGCTGCGCCAGGTCGACGTTCGAGTTCTCGAGCGCGCCGCCGACGATGGAGCCGTTGCCCGCCGCCTCGGCGACGCCGAGCACGACCGGTCCCGAGCTGATCGACTCGCGATAGATCTGGTTGCCGGTCGGCGTGAGACCCTCGGGGTTCTCGAAGGAGCCGATCGCGAGCTGGTAGAGCGCACGCGTCTGCCCGTTGTCGAAGGTGCCGGTGAGGATGCCCTTGCCGTCGACGGTGAGGCCGAGAAGGCCGCCCTTGCCGTAGCCGTCCTGCGTGATGGTCGCGAGCGCCGACGGCGCCGCGTGCTGCGTGAACTGCGAGAGGTCGACGGTGACGGACGAGCCGGCCGCGCCCGACGTCCACGCCGCGAAGGTCGCGGTCTGGGTCGCGCCGCCGGAGACGGTGCCGTTGGTCGGGTCGAAGGTGATCGTGCCGCTGCCGACGCTCGTGATCTGGCCGGCCGTGCCGCCCTGCACGTCGGCGCCGTCGACCGCGAGGTTGACGCTCCAGGTCGTCGGTCCGGTCTTGGTGAAGAAGCCCGTCACGTTGTGCGAGGCGCCGAGCGCGTCGAACACCTGCACCGAGGCCTGGAAGGTGCTCGTCGCGTACGCGGTCGTGAACGACGTGCCGTCGAACGTCCCGGTCGCTGCGTTGGCGTCGAGGTTGCCGCCGAGGCTGAGCGTCGTGGTCGGATTCGGATTCGACGTGAGGGCGCCGCTGAGGATGATGTCGCCGCGCTGGCCGACCGGATTGCCGGTGGCGTCGACGGGCGTTCCCTGGAGCGCGTCGCCGATCAGGTTCGTCACCGTGCCGTCGGCCTGGAGCTGGAAGTTGCCCGCGCGCGTGTAGGCGAGGCCCTGATCCTGCCGCAGCACGAAGAAGCCCTCGCCCTCGATGGCGATGTCGAGCCCGCGGCCGGTCGCCTCGATCGAGCCCTGGCCGAAGAGCGTGCGGATGGCGCCGACGCGCGTGCCGAGGCCGATCTTGCCAACCTGGCCGCCCTGCTCCGCCGACAGCAGATCCGCGAACTCGGTGCGGCTCCCCTTGAAGCCGACCGTGCTCACGTTGGCGATGTTGTTGCCGATCACCGAGAGCGCGGCCGACTGGGCCGTGAGCCCGCTGCGGGCGGTCGAGAATGATCCGAAGATGCTCATGCTTCCTCCCTCGTTCCGTTTGTTCGTGCTAGGCGTCGTCGCCGGAGTCGCGCACCGAGCGCACCCGGTCGAACGTCACCGTCTGTCCATTCACCGTGAGCGTGGGCGGGTCGCTCGAGAGGTCCACGCCCTCGACCCGGCCCCGCATGAGGGCGGGCACCGCGACCGGCGTCGCGCCGGCCGTCGCCTGCGAGCTGACGCTCACCGTGTACGTTCCGTCGGCCACGCCCGCGCCGGCGTCCGTCTTGCCGTCGAACGTGAACTCGTGCTCGCCGGCGCTGGTCGGGCCGAGGCTCACCGTGCGCAGCGTCTGGCCCGACCCGTTCGTGATCTTCACCGTGACGTCCGCCACGCCCTGTCCGAGCGTGAACGCGATCGGTGAGGCCGCGCCGCTCTTCACGGCGAGCGTCGAGGCATCGACGTCGACCGTGCGGCCGAGCAGGCCGAGCGCGGTCGTCGCCGTCGTCTGCTTGCTCGTCGCCGCCAGCGTGTCGAGGCGGTCGTTGATGCCGTGGAGCTGCTCCAGGCTCGAGAGCTGCGCCAGCTGCGCCGTCAGCTGCTCGGGCTCCATCGGCGAGAGCGGATCCTGATGCTGGAGCTGTGCGATGAACAGCGTCAGGAACTGCTGCTGGCTGATCTGGTCGTTCGCCGCCGACATCGGCGACGTGGGCGACGACGTGCCAGAGGTCCCGTTCAGGGCGTTCAAGGTCACCGGGTCGATCATGCGCGTAGGCTCAGGCGCCCGGCGGTGGTCACCACCGGGGCGGGTTCGGCCGTCGCGATCGACGGCGGTGAAAGGCGCTCGGAGGCGGGAGCGGCCGGCAGCGCCGGCTGCGGCTCGCGTCCGGGCGCGTGCTGCGGGTCGTGATGCTGTCCGAGGCCGACGGTGAAGCCTTCGAGGCGGAGGTTCGCGCGGCCGAGCGCCGCTTCGAGCGAGGGCCGATTCGTGACCAGCGCCTCGCGCGCGTCGCCGTGGCTGGCGAGCAGGTCCGCGTGGACGCCGTGGTCGCGCACCGCGACCCGCACGTCGATCGGCCCGAGCTTCTCGTGCTCGACCTGCAGGCGCATCGCGCCGTCGTCGTGCATGCGTGCCGGCCGGGCCTCGTGCGCGGCGAGCAGGCGATCGACGTCGACCGACGGAGCGGGCGCGGCATCCCGAGCGGGTGGCGCCGGAGCGTGCTCGGGGCGAGGCGCCGCGGGCGCCGCCGTCACGGCCGGCTCGGTGTGCTGAGGCGTTGGACGCTCCAGGGCCGGGGCGTCGACGTCCGCCCTCGCCTCGGCGCGCTCCACACGCCGCGGCGCCATCTCGTGCCCGGATGCCGGGCTCGAAGGGTTCGCCGGGCTCGCCGCGGGCGCCTTGGCCTCGCGAGCGACCTGCTCCTGCGGCTCGCGGCGGCCGCGATCGACGGCGCCCTGCGCCGCCGGCGTCTCCACGACCGCAGACGCAGCCGCTGTGCTCTCGTGCGCCAACGGCTTCGCCGGCGCCCTCGCCGCCGCCGGGCCAGAGGCGGGCTTCTCTTCGGAGTCCGACGACGGGATGCGCGTCGCGGATGCGATCGCGATCGGCGCTTTTGCCGCGATCGGCGCCGCTTCCGTCGCAGGCGCGCTCACGGGCGCCGTGCCGACGACCGTGCCCGGCGTAGCGGCGGCAGCGGGTATCGCCTGCGCGAGGACCGGGCTCGACGGAACGACGGCCGGCTCGGGCGCATCGGGAGCGGATCCGCTCGGCACGACGACCGGAGCATCGTCGACCGGTGCGGGGACTGCATCGACGACGGGCTTCGCCGGCGGCGTGGCGGTCGGCGTCGCGGTCGCACCGAGAATCGCGTCGACGTCCGGCGGCCGAGGCGCGAGCGTCGCGACGTTCGCCGGCGCCGGCGGCACCTCGTCCGTCGATCGCACGGGGGCGGCCGGACGCTTCGCGTCCTCGCCGGGAACGGCCGCCGGAAGGAGCGAGGGCGACTGCGGTCGAGGCAGATCGGCCGATTCGACGGCGGGAGCCGTCGCGATCGGAACGGCGACGACCGGCGTGGCGGCCGCGGCCGCGGCCGCGAGCATCGTCGCAGCGATCGGCTGGCCGTCTTCCTCGGCCGGGCGCGCGACCTCCGGCGCTTCGCCCTCCCCGCTCGTCATCTCCTCGGGAGCCGCGACGTCGCCGTCCGCCGCGACGGGCGGCGCCACGACCTCGGCCGGCCGGCCGAGCAGCGCGACCAGCAGGCTCGTGAAGTCGAAGCCGGGTCCGGCCACGCCGGGGGGCGCGGCGGCGTCCACGCCGATCGCGCCGATCGCGCCGAGCGATGCCGGGACGACGTTCATCCGTGCGACGTCGGGCAGCAAGCGGGGTGCCACCGATTCGGTGACGCAGGCCGCGAGCGCGGCGTGTGCGGCCAGGCACGATCGTCCCAGGTGTAGTCAGAATCTGCCTAGCGTCCGAGCCGGTTCTTGTTCCGCCACTCCTGCACGGCGTTGAAGTCGTCCTCGGCCGGCGAGGCGGCGGGCGCGGCGCCGGCGCGCACCTGCAGGTGGTAGAACTCGATCGAGCGCTCGACCTCGCCGATGATCTGCTCGCGTGGGCGACGCGGCACGCCCGTGGGGCGATCGCGGACGAGATCGCGCTGGTAGGTCGTGTAGAGGTAGCCCGCCCACGCCACCAGCTGCGCGCGAGGACATCGTTCCCATCGACCGTATGCCGTCGTCGCGCTGCAACGCGCGTATTTCGTCTGCCGCGCCAGCTTGGCTGGCCGCGGCATGCCGGTCGCGCGTGCCACGAACGCGACACACTCGCGTCCTACCCCGAGCCAAGACGGAGTCTTGGCTCGGCCTCCTAGTGGCTCGTGGACTCCGCGGCCGGCTTGTCCGCCGGCGGCGGCGACGGCGGCACCGCGGCGAGCGTCGGGCCGGCGAGCGCCTTCGTCACCGCCACGGCGCGATCGCGGTTCATGGCGGCGAGCAGCGCACCCACCTGCCGCTCGCGAATGCGGCCGAGCAGCATCCGTAGCGTCGCGTCGTCGAGACGATCCAGGATCGGCGCCGCGTCCTCGGCGCGCATGCTCTCGTAGACCTTGGCGATGGCGAGGCCGGTGCCTGGGCCGCCCGTGATGCCGAGCGTCTTCGCGACGCCTTCGAGACGCGCGACCTCGGCGGCGGCGGCGCGCTTGAGCGCACCGAGGCTCGCCTCGCGCGCCTTCAAGTCCGCCTCGCGGCGGGCGAGGTCGTCGGCCTGCGCGTGCACGGTCGTGAGGAGATCGCGGAACCCGCGTGCGGCCTCCTCGCACGGGCCGCCCTCCGGCTCGGCGGTCGCAGGCGGACGCGGCGCCTCCGCCGCGGCGACGGCGCTGCGCTGCAGGAGCGTGCCCAGGCCCACGAGCTTGGCCGCAACGCTCATCGCCACGACCACCGCCAGGATCCGCATCGTCCTCATGACTCCCTCCCGTGCTGCCGCACCGCGAGCTCGTCCAGGTGCACGGCATCCGCCCGCCGGGCCGCCTCGTCGATCCGCGCAGCGACCCGCCGGCCGAGCCGCGCGAGCTGCTCCTCGTCGCGACGACGGCGCAGGACGACGTCGCGCGCCGCGTCGGCGGCGATCACGGCCTGGGCGCGCTCGGTCGCGAGCCGCTCGGCGCGCCGCGCCAGCGCGTCGGCGTAGGCCCAGCCGAGCGCGACGGCGGCGCCGGTCCCGACGCCGCCGGCATCGGCGCGGGCCGCGTCCTCGGCCTCGCGCGCGGAGTCGATCTCCGTCTCGATCCGCACCACCGTCGCGGCGCGCTGCGCGAGCTCCTGGCTCGCCTGCTCGCGCAGACGGGTACGCAGTCGATGCAACCGCTCGAGACGCCGGTGTGCGATCATCGTCTACCTCGCCAGCGCCGCCAGGGCAGCCGCCGAGTCGCTCAGCGACGCGGGCTCGTCGAGCGGCTGGCGCATGAACTGGGTCACGGCCGGGATGCGCGCCACGGCGTCGTCGATCACGGGGCTCGCGCCGCGGGTGTAGGCGCCGATCTGGATCAGGTCCTCCGCGTCGCGGTAGGTCGCCAGCCAGCTCCGCACGCGCTGCGCCGCCGTCTGCTGGAGGGTGTCGGTCACGTCCAACATGACGCGCGAGATGCTGGCCAGCACGTCGATCGCCGGAAACAGGCCGTCGGCCGCGAGTCGTCGCGAGAGGACGACGTGGCCGTCCAGGATCGCGCGCGCGGTGTCGGCGACGGGCTCGTTCATGTCGTCGCCCTCGACGAGCACGGTGTAGAGCCCCGTGATGCTGCCCTTCCGGCTCCGCCCGGCCCGCTCGAGCAGCCGCGGCATGACCGTGAACACCGACGGCGTGTAGCCGCGCGCCGAGGGCGGCTCGCCGATCGAGAGGCCGATCTCGCGCTGCGCCATCGCGACGCGCGTGAGCGAATCCATGAGCAGGAGCACGTCGAGGCCCTGGTCGCGGAAGTACTCCGCGATGGTGGTCGCGAGAAACGCGCCGCGCATGCGGACGAGCGCCGGCTGGTCGGACGTCGCGGCGACCACGACCGAGCGCGCGAGCCCGTCGGGCCCGAGGTCGCGCTCGAGGAAGTGGCGCACCTCGCGCCCGCGCTCGCCGACCATCGCGATCACGTTCACCTGGGCGCGCGTGTAGCGCGCCATCATGCCGAGCAGCGCGCTCTTGCCGACCCCCGAGCCGGCGAAGATCCCGAGCCGCTGGCCACGCCCGCAGGTGAGGAGCGCGTTCACCGCGCGCACGCCGAGGTCGAGCGGCTCCGTGATGGGCTCGCGCTCGAGCGGATTCATGGGCACGCCGTAGAGTGGGTAGCGCACCGCCGGCGCGACCGGGCCACGACCGTCGAGCGGCGCGCCGAGCCCGTCGAGGACGCGCCCGAGGAGCCCCTCCCCCACCGCCACCGTCGGCTGGGTGCGCGCCAGGCGCACGCGGTTCCCCGGTCCCACGCCGGCGAGCGGTCCGAGCGGCATCAAGAGCGCGCGGCGATCGCGGAAGCCGACCACCTCGGCCGCAATCGATGCGCCCGCGGTCGTGATCTCGCACAGGGCGCCCACGGGCGCCGCCGGTCCGGTCGCCTCGACGACGAGGCCGACGACGTCGGTCACGCGCCCGCCCGGACGCCGCGGCTCGGTGTCCGCGAGGGCATCGAAGGCGGGGGCGAAATCGAGATCGAGCGTGCTCGCCATGCGATCCTCAGCGCGTACCGAGCGCGTCGGCAATGGTCGCGAGCTGCACGTCGATGCCGCACTCGACGTCGCCGGTGCGGCCCTCGACGCGGCACGCGCCGTCGGCGAGCGTCGCGTCCTCCACGATCACGACCTCACCGGCGCCGTCGCCCGCGAGGAGCGCGGGCGCCTGCGCGCGCAGCAGCGCCGCCAGACGCGGCGCCACGCGCACGGTCACCTGCTCGCGATCGACCAAGTCGCGAACGCCCGCGGCGACGATCGCGCTCCAGCGCTCCGGGCGCGCCTCGATCTCGTCGCCCACGACCTTGCGCGCCGCGGCCATCGCGAGCTCGACCAGCGTCTGCGTGTAGCGCGTGCGCAGCTCGTCGCGCCACGCCCGAATCGCGCCGACGGCGGCCTCGACGTCGCGCGCGAGCGTCACCCGCTCCGCCTCCGCCTCGGCGCGTCCCTGCGCGCGTCCCGCCTCGAACGCGTCGGCGACCGGATCGGGCGCGGGCGCGGCGACCTCCGCCTCGGCGCCGGCCTGCGGATCGCCGGGCGTGCCGAGCGGGCGGAACGGCTCCGCCGCGTGCGTACCGCCGAGCGGAACGAAGCCCGCGGCGCCGTCGTCACACGAGGGCATCGTCCCCGGAAACGCCGAGTCGGAGCTTCTGCTCCTCGGCGAGCCGCCGCGCGGCGAGCACGATGCTCGCCTGCGCCCGCTCCACGTCCTTCAAGCGCACGGGGCCCATGGTCGCGTGGTCCTCGAGCATGATCTCGCGCGCTCGCGCCGACATGTTGGAGAGGATCCTCTCCTGCATCGCCGGGCTCGCGGTCTTCATCGCCAGCAGCAGGTCGTCGCGACCGATCTCCTTCAGGAGCGTCTGCATGCCGCGGTTGTCCAGGCGGTGCAGATCCTCGAACGTGAGCATCAGGCTGCGGATCGTCTCGGCCACGTCGGGCGCCTGCTCGTCGAGGCTGCCGAGGATGCGTTCCTCGACCGGCCGCCCGACCAGGTTCATGATGTCGGCCGCGAGCTTCGCGCCGCCGGTCGACACGCCCGGCTGGGCCGCGGCCCCGAGGCGCTCGACCTGCCCGGCGATCGCCGTGCCGACGTCGGTCAGCACCTCTTCGGGCACGGCCTTCAGCTCGGCGATGCGGTAGAGCACGTCGGCCTGGATCGCGTCGGGCAGGCGCGTGACCACCTCGGCCGCCTGCGGCGCTCCCAGGTTCGCCACCACGAGCGCCATCACCTGCGGATGCTCCTCGAGCAGCACCTTGGCGATCACCTCGGCGGGAACGCCCTCGAGGCGCGACGCGATCGAGGGCGCCGACGGCTCGGCGCTGCGCGCGAGCTGGCGCATCGCCTGCTGCTCGTGTCCGACGCGCGAGGCGGCGACGGTCGCGATCAGGCGCCGCACGAAGTCCTCGCCGTCGACGAGATAGCCTTCGCGCGACGAGAGCCAGCGCCACGCTTCCTCGTGCACCTGCGCGGCGTGCAGGCGCGGGATCGTCCGCACGCGCGCCATCGCCTGCGAGAGCTGCCGCACTTCGCTTTCGGAGAGGTGCTTGAAGATGCCCGTCGCGGCGTCCGAGCCGAGCGTCAGCAGGAGGATCGCCGCCTTCTCGAGGCCGCTGTGCGACGGCGGCGGCAGCGGGCGCGGTGTCACGGGCTCGGCCATGGACGAACGCTCCCCCTCACGCCGTCCGCTGGCCGTGCTCGACCAGCCACTGGCGCACGAGCTGCGCGGCGCGTTCCGGATTCTGCTGACTCAACGCGACGTTCTCGCGGGCGATCTCGGAGACCGCCGCCTCGCGATCGAGGAAGAGGCCGCCCAGGCGCGGCAGCGCCCGCGACGTCCCGAGGTTCTGCACCAGCGGACGCACACCGAAGATGAGCACACCCAGCACGAGCGCGATGCCGAGGCCGCGCGCGATGAGCGACGGCGCCCACTCGGCGGCGGTGGAGAGGATGCCCTCGCCTGCCGTGAGGTCCGGCGCCTGGAAGGCCGCGCTCGTGACCTCGATGCGATCGCCGCGCGCGTCGGAGAGCCCGACCGCACTGGCGACGAGCGTCTTCAGCTTGTCGAGCTCCTCGTCCGAGCGGGGCACGAACACCCGCTGGCCGTTCTCCTCCTTGTAGGTGCCGTCGACCAGCACGGCGACCGAGAGCTGCTTCACCGTTCCGATGGGACCGACCGTGCGCGAGACCGTCTTCGAGACCTCGTAGCTCTGCGTCTCGTCGCGACGCTCGGTGCGCGGGCCCGTGTCCTCCGCGGACGCGGCGTACGGATCGTTGGTCAGGTTCGAGGCCGTGCCGGGGGCACCCTGCGCGAGCTTGCCGCCGGTCGTCTCCTCGCGCGTCAGGTGCTGCTGGCGCACGGCCGTCTTGTCGGGGTCGTAGCTCTCCTCGGTGCGCTCGGTGCGCGAGAAGTCGACGGTCGCCGCGACCCGGGCGATCACCTTGCCCGATCCCACGACGGTGCCGAGCATGCTCTCGATGCGCTCCTCTGTCGCGCGCTCGATGCCCCGCTGATATTCGATCGCGGTCCCCGACGCGGTCGTCGCGTCGTCGCCGCGGTGCTCGGGCGTGAGCATCCGGCCCGCCTCGTCGACCACGGTCACGGCGTCGGGCGCCATCCCCTGCACGCTCGACGCGATCAGGTGCACGATGCCGTCGATCTGCGCCCGCGACAGGGCCCGGCCCGGCAGGAGCTTCACCACCACCGACGCCGACGGCCGGCGGTCCTGCGACACGAAGAGCGAGCGCTCCGGGATGGCCAGGTGGACGCGCGCCGCCTCGACGCCCCCCAGCTGCGCGATCGTCCGGCCGAGCTCGCCCTGGAGCGCGCGCTGGTAGTTCAGGTGCTGCAGGAAGTCGGTCTGGCCGAGCGACTGCTTGTCGAAGATCTCGAAGCCGACGCCGCCGCCCTCCGGCAGACCGCGGCTCGCGAGCGAGAGCCGGAGCTCGTAGAGACGGTCGGCGGGCACGAGGATGGCGTGGCCTCCGTCGTCGAGCTCGTAGGCGACCTTCTCGGCGCGCAGCGTCTCGACGATCGCCGACGCGTCCTCGGGCGAGAGGTTCGTGAAGAGCGGCCGGTAGAGCGGCCGCTGCACCCACCACGCGACGCCCAGCACGAGCGCCATGGAGCCGACGCCGACCGCGACGATCGCGATGCGCCGCGCCGGCGGCTGGCTCGAGAAGAACGCCTGGAGGTTCGCCCACAGCTGCTGGAGTCGTGCGTTCATGATGGCGCCTCAGCCCTCACACCTGCATGCGGAGGACTTCCTGGTAGGCCTCCACGATCTTGTTGCGGACCTGCATCATCAGGCGGAAAGACAGGTCGGCCTTCTCGAGCGCGATCATCGTGTCGTGCAGCGACGTCGGCCCGCCCGTGGCGAGGTCGGTGATCGCCTGGTCGGCGCTGCGCTGGAGGTGATTCACCTGCGCGAGCGAGTCCTTGAGGACGCCGCCGAACGACGGACCCTCGGTGCTCGCGGGCTGCGATGCGGCGCCCGGGGCCCCGGGGCCCGTGATGATCCCCGGAACGACGCGTGTGATGTCGGTGGTGATCGCCATCGGCCACCTAGCCCGAGATCGAGAGCGCCGACTCGGCCATCCGCTTGGTCGCGTTCACGACCTGCACGTTGGCTTCGTAGGCCCGCGTCGCGGCCATCAGGTCCACCATCTCGAGCACCGGGTTCACGTTCGGATAGGCGACGTAGCCCTCGGGGTTCGCATCGGGATGCCCGGGATCGAAGACGAGGCGCGGCGGCGTCGGGTCGTCCACGACGTTCGTCACCTCGACGCCCTGGCGCGTGGGATCGGCGCCGAGCGCGGCGATCGTGTCGCCGAAGTCGCTGCCGGTCCCGATCGGCTCGGTCGTGAACACGACGTGCCGGCGCCGGTAGGGGCCGCCCTCGGGCGTGCGCGTGGTGTTCGCGTTGGCGAGGTTCGAGGCGACCACGTCGAGCCGCATGCGCTCGGCGCGCAGCGCGCTCGCCGCGATGGCGAAGGTGGGAGAGAGGATGTCCATCAACGGCCTCCGTCGATCGCGAGCCGCATGAGCGCGATCTTCTTGCCGGCGATCCGTGCGAGCGCGAGGAAGCGTCCCGCGTTGTCGGAGAGCTTCGCCATCTGCAGATCCAGGTCGACCGTGTTGCCGTCGGCCCGTGCCGGCGCGGTCGCGTCCTCGACGACGGTCGCGGGCGTCGCGGGCTCCGCCTGCGCCGACTGCTCGAACGCGCGCGTCAGCGCGGAGCGGAAGTCGACCTCCTGGGCGCGGAAGCGCGGCGTCTCGACGTTGGCCAGGTTCGTCGCCAGCACCTCGTGGCGTCGCTGGTGGACGTCGAGCGCGCGGGCGAGGCCTTCGAGGACCGGATCGCTGATTGGAGACGGCATATGTTTCCCTCGGTGTCGCAAGTTCCATTCCCGCCGTACGGCCGAGTCGCGGCCGCGGGGCGGACGACGGGTCAACTCTCTGACGCCAGTGCCAGCTCGAGCTCGCCGCGGCTGCGGTACTCGGCGAGCTTGTTGCGCAGCGTGCGGATGCTGATGCCCAGCATGCGCGCCGCCTGCGTGCGGTTGTTCTTGGTGCGCTTCAGGGTCTCGACGATGAGACGCCGCTCCATCTCGCGGACGGTGAGGCCGGCCAGCGTCCCGAGCGCGAGGCGGGGCGTGCCGCCGTCGCGGTCCTCCAGGTCGGCGGCCGTGATGACGCCGCTTTGCGCGAGGAGGCTTGCCCGTTCGAGCGCATGCTCGAGCTCGCGGACGTTTCCGGGCCAGCGGCGGCTCCGCAGCGCCTCGCGCGCGCTCGCGTCGAGCGCCCGGACGGTGCCGTTCGCGTAGCGCTGCAGGAAGTGTTCGGCGAGGAGCTCCACGTCGCCGGTCCGCTCGCGCAGCGGCGGCACGACGAAGGGCAGCACGTTCAGCCGGTAGAAGAGGTCCTCGCGGAAGCGTCCGGCGTCGACCAGGTCGCGCAGCCGGCGGTTGGTGGTCGCCACCACGCGCACGTCGACGGGGACCGGGCTCGAGCCGCCCACGCGGTCCACCTCGTACTCCTGCAGGACGCGGAGGAGCTTCGCCTGCAGCCCGAGCTCCATCTCGCTCACCTCGTCGAGCAGGATGGTGCCGCCGCTCGCGAGCTCGAACTTGCCGATCTTGCGCATGAGCGCGCCGGTGAAGGCGCCGCGCTCGTGGCCGAACAGCTCGCTCTCGAGGAGGTCGCGCGGCAGCGCCGCGCAGTTGACGGCGACGAAGGGCTTGCCCCGCCGCACGCCGCGCTCGTGCAGATGGCGCGCGAGGAGCTCCTTGCCGGTGCCGCTCTCGCCCTGGATCAGCGCGGGCGCCCGGCTCGACGCCACCGTGTCGGCGATCTCGAGCAGGCGGAGCATCCCGGGATCGCGCGTCACGATCGGACGGCGCGCGGCCGCGAGCGTGTCCGTGCGCCCGCGGCGTACCGGCCCCGCCGCCGCGCGCTCGAGGGCGCGCGTCGCCAGGTGCAGCAGGTCGCCCGGCGAGAACGGCTTCGGGAGGAAGTCGAGCGCGCCCAGCTTCATGGCCGCCACCGCGTCCTCGATCGTGCCGTGGGCCGTGATGACGATGGCGGGTACGTCGAGGCCGGTCGTGCGCAGCTCGCGCAGGAGCTCCGTACCCGATAGCCCTGGCAGGCGGAGATCGGTCACCACGAGATCGGCGCCCTCGGCCTGCAGGTGCGCGAGCGCGTCCTCCGCCGTCGCGGCCAGGTCCACCTGGAACCCGCCTCGTCGCAGCACCTCGGCGAGCCCGGCACGCATGCCCGGCTCGTCGTCCACGACCACGATCCTCCGTCCCTCCATCGTCGCCTCTCCCTCGTGTCGTTCCCGCTCACGCCGCCTGCAGGACGATCGTGAATGCGGCGCCCCCACCGGCCCCGTCCGCCAGCGTCACCTCGCCGCCGAGCGCGGTCACCAGCTCGCGCACGACCGTCAGCCCGAGTCCCGTGCCCTTCGCGCGCGTCGTGAAGAACGGCGTGAAGATGCTCGCACGCACCTCGGCGGGGATCCCCGGCCCGCTGTCCGCGATCGTCACGGCAACGCCGCCGCCGTCGCGCGCGACCGTCGCGGTGAGCGTGCCGCCCGCCGGCATCGCCTGGACGGCGTTACGGACGAGGTTCAGGAGCGCCGGCCGCAGGAGCGCCGCGTCGCCCCGTGCCGTCACCTCCGCCGCGGGCAGATCGCGCACGACCGTGATGCCGCCCGCCTCGATCAGATCGCTCGCGTAGCGCAGCGCGTCCTCGACCGCCGCACGACACTCGACGCGCGCGTCGCCGCGTTCCACCGTGCGCCGCGTGCGCGTGAACTCGAGCAGGTTCGTCACCAGGTGGTTCAGGTCGGCGATACCGGCCGCCACCTGCCGGGCGAGGCGTTGTGGCTCGGGCTGTTCCTGCAGATCCTGCAGGAGCAGCCCCGTGAAGAGCTCCATCGCGCCGAGCGGATTGCGCACCTCGTGCGCCAGCATGGCCGCCATCTCGCCCATCGCGGCGAGGCGGCTCTGGCGCAGCGCCGTCGCCTCGAGCGCCCGCTCGCGCTCGAGGCTGGCGGCGAGGCGCCGATTCTTCTCCTCGAGCTCGGCCGTGAGCAGGGTCACGCGGCGTCGCAGGGCCGCGTACTCGCGCTCGAGCCGGCGCGTGGCCGCAGTGAAGGTCTCGAACGCCTGCGTGAGCGTACCGACGTCGAGGACCTGCGTCGCGGGCTCGACGCCCAGGGTGGCGGGCTCAGCGAGCATTCGCTTCCTCGGTGACCGGGGCGCTCGCGAGCGTCCCGCCGAACGGCCGCGTCGTCGCGAGCAGCGCCACCCCTTGCTTCACGACCGGATCGTCGAGCAGCCCGAGCGCGTCGACGGCTTCGGGAACGGCATGCTCGCTGGCCGCCGACGCCGACACCAGCCCCGCCGTCGCGGTCGTGCGCTGCACCCGATCGGTCGCGATCGAGCGCGCGCGCTCGTAAGCCGCGCGCGCCGTCTCCCAGCTCTCGTGTGCCGCGGCGGCGTCGCCGCGCGTGATCCAGGCCGCCGCGAGCGCCTGCGCGACGAGCGGATCGCCGGTGTCGTCGACCTCGCCGGTCGCCCGCTCGAGATCGCCGTCGAGGATCGCCACGCGCACGCCGACGCTCGCCCGGCGCGTCGCCAGCTCGGTCGCGAGGTCCCGATCGGCCACGCGCGCGAGCGCCTCGTGTGCGACCACCGGCTCATTCGCCGCGACGGCCGCCTCGGCGATCGTGAGCGCCAGCAGCGGATCGTCGTCGCTCTCTCGCAGGCGCAGGAGGCGCAGCGCCGCCACCGGCAGCCCCACCCGTCCGAGCGCGTCGGCGACGATGAGCGTCGTGCCGACCTGTGCCCGTGTGTCGATCGCCGTGCGATGGGCCGCATAGACGGTCGCGATCCCGACCACGTCGCCGGCTTCGGCGAGCCGGGCGAGCCAGCGCGCGAGGATCGCGTCGGCGCGCGCGTCGAACCGCATCGAGCCGCCGTCGGCATCGGCGGTGCGCCCGAGCCGGGCGAGCGCCGCCTCGAAGCGACCCGCGTCGGCGAGCGTCTCCGCGATCTGCTCCACGATCCCGGCGCGGCTCGCGGGCGTCTGCGCCGTCGCCGCGAGGTGCTCGAGCGACTCGACGGCGCGATCGGGCGCGACCAGGCCGTCGAGCCGCGCCAGGTGCGCCTGGGCAATCGACCGCAGCGCCGTCGAGACCCGCAGGCCGAGCACGCGATCGAGCGCGCGGCGCGCGCCCTCGGTGTCGCCGTCGTCGTGCGCCAGCTCGGCCGCCCGGACGAGGAGGCGCGCCTGCTCGTCGGCGGTGAGCGCCTGACTCTCCTGCGCGAGCAGCGCGCGCGCGTCGGCGCGCCGGCCCAGGGCGAGCAGCGAGTCCGCCCGTCCCTCGATCACCGAGGCGAGCGCGCCCAGGCGCGGGCAGTCGCGCGCCACCTGCTCGTCGAGCGGCGCCGCCTCGTCGTGCGCGCCGCTGGCGCGGGCGAGCGCCGCACGCTCGGCGAGCGCGTCGCACGCGATCTCGACCGGCGGATGATCGCCGAGCGGCGCCAGCGCGGCGCGCGCCTCGTCGAAGCGACGTCGGGCGCGCAGCGCCGAGGCGCGCCCCACCGCCGCCACCGCGGCGTAGGGACTGTCCCGATGCTCGCGCACGACGCGCGTGAACGCGAGCTCCGCCTCGGGCGCGAGGCCGATGCCGAGGTTCGCGAAGCCAAGCATCACGAGCGCACGCGGCGCGTCCGGAAAGGCGGGCGCGACGCGCAGGGCGCGCTCGTATGCCTGCGGCCCGGCGAGCGGCTCGTCCTGCCCCAGCAGGGTGCGCAGATACGTCACGTCGGCGGCGAGATAGAGTGTCGCCGGCGTCCCGTACGCGGCGGGGGCCGGGAGCGCCGGCGTTCCCTGCCGCCAGGCCTTCAGCGCCAGACGTTCGGGCGCCGCGCTCTGGTCGGCGTAGTACGGTGCGTCGAGGTTCGGCCACGCGAAGCGCGCGCCACGCTCGATCGTGAGGCCGAGGTCCGCCGTCGCGGGCGCGTCGTCCTGCGGCGGCGCCGCCACCTCCTGCGTCCGGAGCTCCGGCGCGGGCGCCGGATCGACCGGCTCGGCGTCGTCGGGTCCCGGGTGCTCGACCTGCGCGGGCGGCGCGGGCGGCGCCGGCGACGCTTCGGATGCGGCCGGATCCTCGACGAGCGTCATGTTGGCGAGCCGTGGCTCGGCGGCCTCCGGCGCGGCCTTGGCGACGACCGGCATCGCCTCACCCGGTCGGAGCTGAACGGTGATCGTCCGGTCGTTCACGCGCAGCCGGTGTCCGGCCGGCGCGGTGAGCTCGATCACGAAGCGCGTCCCATGGGACGGCGTCTTCACGAGTCGCACGCGGCGAACGAGACCCTGCCCCACGAGCGGCGTCGTCCGCCCCGGCACCCACGCCGGCACCTCGACCTCGATGCGAGGCGGCGTCTCACGCGTCGGCGGCACCACCGTCACAGTCGGCTTCACGGGTCCCGACGTCTCCACCCGCAGCGCGGGCGGCTCGCGCCAGAGCTGGACGTCCTGGACTTCGATGGGGAGGGACGGGGCCTCACGGCCCCGCCCCGTCACACCACCGTTCGGCGACGGACCATCAACCTCATCTGCGGCTCCAGCCAACCCCACAGCCACAACAACCACCGTGAGCCAGCTCCACCACCACCACACCCGCGTCCGTCGCACGACACGCATGGGGAGCAAGGTGGGTGCCAGGCCGGCAGCCCGTGCCTACGTGGTCTCTTTTGCCGAGGGCGGCCAGCGTCCTGACCGGGCGGGACAAGGGAATGACTTCGCGTGCCCGTGGCGTCGGAGCGCGGGGCGGGTGGCGAGGGCTCCGCTTAGTTCGCCGCGCGGCACGGCCGACGGAACAATCACCGCAAGGGCGGAACGCCGGCGCGGCTCAAGGGCGCTCCGCCCTCGCCACCCGCCCCGCGCACCTTCGCCACCGACGCAGCGATCCTGCGCTCCTCCCACCGGACAAAGAGCGCTGGCGCCCGCGTCTCGACTCCCGGCGGCACGCCTGCGGCCGCGTCGTGTCGGGTAGCGAGTTCGAGCGCGCGAGGCCGAAGGCCAAGGCGTTGCGTCGCGAGGTTGGGGGCAAGGCGGAGGCGCCTGCGTAGCGGCGCGACGAAACGCCCGGCCGTGACGAGGCGAGTGTGTCGTCGCGCGGCGAAGCCGAAGCCGAAGCCTTGCCCCCAACCTCGCGGCACCGACGCCGCAGCCCTACGAAGCCCCCCGAGCCCGCGACTCGAGGATCAGGACGTAGACGGCAGCAAGGACGAGCCCGCCGCCCGCGAGCACGAAGGGCGTCACGCGCTCCCCGAGGATGAGTGCGCCGAGCGCGACGCCGGCCAGCGGCTGCAGGAAGATGAAGCCGGCGAGGTACGACGCGTCCATGCCCCGGAGCGCCGTCGTCCACAGCACGGTCATGAGCGCCGACACGACGAGGCCGAGCGTCACGGCCGCCGCGAGGGCCGGAGCGAGGCGCGGCCACTCCCATACGATCCCCGGCAGCTCGAACGCCGCCAGCGGGGCGAGCAGCGGCAGCGCGACGGCGAGCGACGCCGTCGCGACCGCGATCGGGTCGTAGCGCTCGAGCAGGCTCTTGCCCGCGATCGTGTAGATCGCCCACGCCGCGCCGTGGATCACGAGCAGGAGATCGCCGGTCAGGTGCGGCGCGTAGGCGACGGTGAGGAGCGGGATCCCGTTCGTGACCAGGATCGTCGCCCCCGAGACGCCGAGAGCGAGCGCCACGATGCGCGCTCTCGTGAGAGGTTCCCCCAGAAGAAGGGCGCCCAGCACGACCACGGCCAGCGGCTCGGTACCGATGAGGAGTGCCGCGTTGGTCGCGGTCGAGCGCCGCACGCCGTAGCTCCCGAGCACGAGCGGCAGCGCGTAGCCGAGCGCGCCCATCGCGAGGAGGCGCCGCCGATCGCCGCCGGCGGCACGCAGGAGCGGCCACAGACGCCGGCCCGCGATCGGCACGAGCACCGCCAGTGCCACGACCGTCCGCACGACGATGAGCGTCGTCTCGGTCAGGCCCTCGAGCGCGATCTTGGTGAGGACGTACGACGTGCCCCCGATGAGATTCGCCACGATCGCGATCGCGACCAGACGAGGCGGCGCGGACACGCGGCGAGTTCTACCCCGCCCGGCTCCCGAAGCCACGCTTCGCAGCGGCCGGGACGTCACCCTCGCGTCCGACGCCCGACGCGTTCCGCGGCGCGGGTCGCAGCGCGTACCCGAGCTCGCGCACGGCCCGCACCACGGCGGCGAGATCGCCCGGCTCGAGCGCCGTGGCGTGGTCCGGTCCGCGCCGGCCGCGGTCGTCGGTGAGCCCTTTCACGACGAAGCACGCCCCGAGCGTGACCGCTCCCAATGCGAGGGCGCTGCCCGGCGAGCGATCGGTCCAGCCGACGGGACAGCCAAACCGCGTCCGTAGCGTGCCGAGGGTACGGAGATCGGCGTCTTCGCTGCGCGCACCGTCCGGGCCGGCGACGAGCACGACCGGCGGGCGCCTCGACGGAGCGCCGGCGCCCTCGCCGATGGCAGCCAGCGCCGCCGCGATCTCGCTCTCGGCTGCGCCGCCGGTGGCGAGCAGCAGTGGACGACCGAAGCCGCCGAGCGTCCGGAGCAACGGCGCGCGCCCGAGATCGCGGGACGCCACGGCGATGGCCGGCACGCCGAGCGCCGCCAGCAGCTCGGCGCGCTGTGCGTCGAAGGCGATCGAGAGGAACACGAGCCCGCGAGCCAGCGCGCGCTCGCGCAGGGGCGCATGCCATTCGGTGCGCAGCTCCGCGCGCTCGAGCTGCCGGTGCACCTCCGCGGCCACCGAGCCACCATCGGGCCCGGGCTCCAGCGGCAGCGCGGCCGCATGGAACGAGTGGAACTGCACCCCGTCGGCGCCGGCGCGTGCGGCCAGGTCGACGAGCGCGAGCGCCCGCTCGAGGCTGCCGTCGTGGTTGGAGCCGATCTCGGCAACGACGAGGGCCGGCGCGTCGGCGCCGAGCGCGCGCTCACCCAGCGCGATGCGCACGTTCCGCCCCGCCTCCCACCGTCGCCGCGAGGAGTCCCGCGACCCGCGTCACCTCCGCGTCGCCGGACACCGAGCCGGTCGGCAGGAGGACGACTTCGCTCGCGAAGCGCTCGGTCGCGGGCAGCGCCGCAGGCAGCACGTCTGCGTAGCGGCCGAGATACGGATGGCGGTGGAGCAGCATCACCAGCCGATGTCCGCCGACGCCCCAGGCCCGCAGCGGCTCGAGGACGGCCGGACGCAGCCACGCCGGAACCCGGAGCGGATACGCCGCCCACGCCGAGCGCGCGTGCGCCGGCGGCAGCACGGGCTCCGCCAGCGCCAGGCCGGCGACGACGGCGTCATAGCGCGCGGCGACCGACTCGCGCAGCGCCACGACCTCGGCGAGCCGCCCGATCTGGACGAGCCCGAGCGCGGCGTGGAGCTCCGAGAGCTGGTGCTCGCCACGCTCGTCGCGCAGGCGGCGCACGCGGTCCGCCAGCAGGTCGTCGTCGGTCACGAGCACGGCGCCCTGCGCCGGCGCGGCGCGCACGGCGGGAATGCCGAGCACGGCGATGGTCGCGGGGTTGGGCGATCCGACGGCACGGCCGTCCGGCCGCACGCCGCCGAGCGCGTCGGTCGCATCCTCCACGAGAAGTGCGTGCGGCGCCTCCGCGGCGACCGCGTCGACGTCGCAGGGATGACCGGCGAAGCACGACGGCACGAGCACCGCGGGCTCGCCGTGGAGCGCGACGTGCGCGCGCACCGCGGCGGCGCCGAGGTGCCCGTGCAGGTCGATGTCGACGAAGCGCGGCTGGAGCCCGCTGCCGACGGTCGCGCGCGCCACCGACGGGTCGGCGAGCGACGTCGTGAGGACGGTCGCACCGATCGGCACGCCGGCGGCCCGAAAGGCGATCTGAAAACCCATGGCCGGGCTCGCGACCGCGATCACGTGGCGAGCGCTGGTCCGCTCGGCAATCGCCGCCTCGAACGCCGCCGCGCGGGTCGACGTGGCGTCGCGCCAGCGGTCGAGGTCGAGCTGCAGCTCGTGCCCGAGGCCCGCGTGCTTCATCGCGGGGCGACCGTTGCAAGTCATGCCAGGGCGCCGTCGCCCCGGCGCCGGACGGCGCGTACGGCCCACGCGGGTACGCCGGCGCGGAGATTTGGCCCCGGCGCCAAGCGCTTGACCCGCGGCGGCGATCAGGCGCGCTGATCGGCCGTGCGGGGAACGCTCGCCGGTCGATAGGCCGCGAGCGCGCGGCGGCCCGCGGCCAGCGTCGCGAGGCGCCCCGCGACGGCGTCGCGGCGCGCCGCGGTCGCGGCGGCGAGCGCGGCGTTGAGCTCGGCGGCGCGCGCGGCGATCGCGGCCGATTCGCGCCACAGCGCGGTGACCGGCGGCGGCGCCACGCGTGCGGCCAGGCGCTCGGGCCCGAGCTTCGCCGTCACCTCACGCAGCGTCGCGAGCGCCGCATCGGCCGCCACACCAGCGGCGGTGAGGCCGGCGACCGCGAGCGGACCCTCGTCCGACACCAGGGCGAGCATCGCCTCGTAGGCGGCGACGAGCGCGCGATAGCGACGCGCTTCCTCTTCGCTCGCCGCCTGCAGCTCCACCGTCGTCACGTCTTTCCTCCCGCGAACGGGCGCGCGAGGACGGCGCGATACGCGTCGACGATCGGCGCATAGGCGCGCAGCACCTCGTCGACGTGGCGCGCGCTCTGCTCGACGTTGGCGGCCGTCAGGTGCTCCAGCATGAACGCGTACAGGCGCGCCAGGTTGGTGGCGATCTCGCCTCCGGCGGCATGGTCGAGCGTCTGCAGGAGCTCGGCAATGACGTCCTGGGCGCGGCGCCGCTCGTGCGCGAAGCGCGCGAGATCGCCGGCGTCGAGCGCGGCACGGGCGCGGCCGAGGGACGTCTGCCCGCCTTCGAGCACCAGCAGCAGCAGTCGGCCGCGATCGACCGACGTGATCTGTGCGTGGGCGTAGCGTCGCGCGTACTCGGCGGGGAACATGGCGGTCACGACGCCGAGCCGGCCTGGGTGGCCCCGGTGAGCGCGTCGAGCGCGCTCGACTGCCGCGCCAGATCCGCGAGCAGCGTCTCCAGAGCGTCGAACTGCCGGCGCAGCGACGCCTCGACGCCCTGGAGCTGGCGCTCGCCGGCGGCGATCGACGCTTCGAGGGCCTGCGACTGGCGCGCGAGCGCGTCGGCGTGGAGCGGCAGCACCCCGCCCGTCTGCGTGAGTCCGTCGATGAGCGTCGTCGTGCAGGCGGACGCACCCGAGACCACCTCGGCCACGCCGTCGGGATCGGCGGTGAGCGCCGCTCGCAGACGCGTCTCGTCGAGCGTCAGCGTGCCGTCGCGTGCGGTCGTGACGCCGAGGCCCGAGAGGTTGACGAACGCTCCGGTCGTCCCCGAGACGGCGCTCGTGATCGCCTGCTGCAGCCCGCGCACGACGCGGTCCGCGGTCGCATCGGCGGCGAGGCTTCCGATCGTGAGACCGGCGTCGGCGTCGGTCGAGACGGCGGACTCGCCGGCGATGAACGTGCGGAGGTCGTTGTACGTCGAGACGAGCGTCTGCACGCGCGCGACGACGGCATCCGCGTCGTCCGCGACCGTGACGACGGCCGTCCCCGGACCCCGCACGACCAGGGTCACGCCTGGAAGGACGTCGTCGACGGTGTTGGTGGAACGCTGGTACGTCGTGCCGAGCTCGTCGACCGTGAAGACCGCGTCGTCGCCCGCCTGCGCGGTCGTGATCCCGATGGCGGTGTCGTCCTGCAGGATCGTGATCGTCTGATCCGATCCCGTCGCGGTGGTCGCGATGCGCAGCGTGTAGGACGGCGAGCTCGCGGTTCCGAGGTTCACGGCGGACGCGGTGACGCCGGCCGCGAGGCCACCAATCGCCGCCACGAGGTCGTCGAGCGTCGTGGTCGGCGACACCGCCACCGACTGCACGGGTCCGGTGCCCACCTGGAAGCGCAGGACGCCGTCGACGGTGGAGATGGGTCCGGTCGTGCCGGCGAGCAGCACCGAGGAGGTCGCAACCGACGGCCGGGCCGGATGCAAGACCGAGATCGTATACGTTCCCGGCGTGGCACCGGTGCCGGCCGAGACGCCGAGCACGGCGGCGTCGGTGGACGTCGCCTGACGGACGAGGACTCCGCCCGGCGAGCCGAGCGGCGCCACGGCGGCGCGCAGGCTCGCGAGCTTCGTCCCGATCGTCCCGACGGCGTCGCGGGTCTTGGTGAGGTCGGCGAGCCGCTGCTCCAGGAGCGCGACCGGACGGCGCTCGAGCCCCATCAGCTGCTCGATGATCGCCTCGCTGTCGAGTCCCGACGCCAGGCCGCCGAACGAGATTCCCGCCATGCTGGTCCGCCTTCGCGCCGGATCGTGCAAGTTCCAGGCCCCGGCACGAGGCCCGGGAGGGCTACTTCAGCAGCTCGAGCACCAGCTTCGCCTGCTGGTTCGCTTGTGCCAGGACGGCAACTCCTGCCGACTGCAGGATCTGGGCGCGCGTCAGGGCCGCCGTCTCGGCGGCGACGTCGGCGTCGCGGATGCGGCTTTCCGCCTGGGCATAGCTCTCCTGCGCCACGCGCAGGGTCGAGACGGCGGAGAGGAGCCGGCTCTCGCCCGCGCCCAGCGTCGCGCGGCCGCTCGCCACGCTCTGGATCGCGGTCGTGAGCGCGCCCAGGGCGGTCTGCGCGTTGGCCGCCGTGTCGACCGAGAGCGTCGCGCCGCCGAACAGTGTGGCGGTGGTCGCGTTCACGGTCGAGACGTCGATGCGCGAGCTGGCGGTGCCGTCGAGCCCGACCTGGATCGAGACGGTGCCGACGCCGCCGGCCACGACGACGCCGTTGAACGTGGTCGTGGTCGCGATGCGGTCGATCTCCTGCACGAGCTGGCCGAACTCGAGCTGCAGCGAGGCGCGCTCGGGATCGGTGAGCGTGCCCGACGCGGACTGCGAAGCCAGCTCGGAGAGCCGCGTGAGGATGTCGGAGACTTGTCCGAGCGCCTGGTCGCCCAGCGAGAGCAGCGAGATGCCGTCGTTGGCGTTGCGGATCGCCTGGGCGGCGACGCGCTGGTCGCGCTTCAAGCGATCCGCGATGGCGAGCCCGGCCGGGTCGTCGGAGGCGTGGTTGATCCGCAGGCCCGACGACAGTCGCTCGAACGCCGTGCGCAGCGCCTCGTCCGTCTCGGCGAGGTGGCGCTGGGCGTTGAGCGCGAGGAGGTTCGTGTTGATCGTGAACGCCATGGGAGAGCCCTCCTGTGTTATCGGACGAGCCCGTGAAAAACTTGAGCGCCGGCCGCGCTATCGCAGGAGCTGCAGCGCGAATGCGGGCTGCTGGTTCGCCTGGGCGAGGACGGCCGTGCCGGCGGACTGGAGGATCTGTGCGCGCGTCAAGGCCGCGGTCTCGGCGGCGATGTCGGCGTCGCGGATCCGGCTCTCGGCCTGGGCGTAGCTCTCCGCGGCGACACGCAGGGTCGAGATCGCCGTGAGGAGGCGACTCTCGCCCGCGCCGAAGCCGGCCCGCGCGCTCGCCACCGTCTGGACGGCGGTCGTGAGCACGCCGAGGGCGCTCTGCGCGCCGGCCGCGGTCGCGACCGAGAGCGTCCCGCCGAAGAGCGCGGCGGGGGTGGCATCCACCGTGCCGACGTCGACGCGCGACGCCGCCGTGCCGTCGAGGCCGACCTGGATCGAGATGGTGGTCGCGCCCGCGAGGAGCGCCACGCCGTTGAACGTGGTCGTGGTCGCGATGCGCCCGACCTCGGCCACGAGCTGCGCGAACTCGACCTGGAGATCGGCACGCTCGGTGTTCGTGAGCGTGCCCGACGCCGACTCGGAGGCCAGCTCGGAGAGGCGTGCCACGATGTCCGTGATCTGCCCGAGGGCCTGGTCACCCAGGGACAGCAGCGAGATGCCGTCGTTGGCGTTGCGGATACCCTGCGCCGCGACGCGCTGGTCGCGCTTCAGCCGGTCGGCGATGGCGAGGCCGGCCGGATCGTCGGAGGCATGGTTGATGCGCAGTCCCGACGAGAGCCGCTCGAACGCCGTGCGCAGCGCTTCGTCCGTCTCGGCGAGGTGGCGCTGGGCGTTCAGCGACAGGAGGTTGGTGTTGATTCCGAATCCCACGGGTCCGAAGGCCCTATCGGCACGATCGTGATTCGGCTTGAATGCCATGCGCGATGGCACGCGGTCGGGAAGACGTCGTCGCGGCGGCGGCGCGAGCGCTCGGCTTTCCGCTCGTCGGGTGCGTCCCGATCACCCCGCTGCCGCTCGGCGACCTGCTCGAGCAGTGGCTCGCAGACGGGCGGGCGGGTGAGATGCGCTACCTCACGGCGCGCACCGACGTCCGCCTGGATCCGCGCGTGCAGTTTCCGTGGGCGCGCAGCTTCGTGTGCGTCGGTGTCCCCTACCGGCCCCCCGCCCCGCCGCGGGACGACTGGCGCACCCACCTGCGCGGCCGCATTGCGGCCTACACGGTCGGGCCCGACTACCACCGCGACGTCCGGCGGCGTCTCGATCGTTTCGCCGAGGCGCTGGCGCGCCTGTTTCCCGGCACGCGCTACCTCTCGTACGTCGACACCGGCGCGATCCTCGAGCGCGAGTGGGCACGCCGCGCCGGCATCGGATGGATCGGGAAGAACACGCTCGTGCTGCACCGCCACGCCGGCTCGTACTTCTTCCTGGGCGAGCTGGTGTCGGACCTCGAGGTCGACGCCATGCCGCTGCCGCGCGACCACTGCGGCACCTGCACCCGCTGTGTCGCCGCGTGTCCGACCGGCGCCCTCGAAAACGGCTACACGATGGAGCCGCGGCGCTGCATCTCGTACCTGACGATCGAGCACCGCTCGGCGATCCCGCACGAGCTGCGGCCGCTGCTCGAGAACTGGGTGTTCGGGTGCGACGTCTGCCAGGAGGTGTGCCCCTGGAACGGCGACGCGCGCGACGTCGCAGCCGCCGCGTGGCTCGCCCCGGCGCTCACCGAGCTGATCGCGCTCGACGCCGACGGCTTCGCCGCCCGCTTCGGCGGCACGGCGATCACTCGCACGGGCCGGCGCGGCCTGGTGCGCAACGCCGCCGTGGCGCTCGGCAACAGCGGCAATCCGGCCGCGGTGCCGGCGCTCGCCGGGGCGATTCGCGACGCGGATCCGCTCGTGCGCGGACACGTCGCATGGGCGCTCGGGCGCATCGGCGACGCGGCGGCGCGCCGCGTTCTCGACGGTGTCCGGCGCGGCGAGCCGTCGGCGGAAGCGCGGGCAGAGATCGAGGCGGCGTTGGGCGAATCGTCGCGCCAACCGGCTTGACCGCTTTGCACGGAGCGCGTAGCCAATTCGTTCATGCCGAGGCGGCGATCCCTGCTGCTCCTGCTCGTCCTCGCGGCGGGAATTCCGCGCATTGCGCTCGCGTCGCCGATGACCTGCCAGCTGCGCATCCTGCGCGGCACGGCGGCCCTACAGCAAGTCGTATTGACGGTGCTCGGGCAATGCGAAGCCAAGAAGCGCAAGGGCGCCCTGCCCCCGGACACGGTCTGTCGCACGGAGCCGAAGGTCGCGGCGGTGCTCGGGCGCGCCGCCGAGCGCCTCGGCCGCACGATCGGCAAGGCCTGCGGCGGTCCAAATCACACCTGCGGCGACGACGACGACGAGTCGCTGGCCTCGATCGGGTGGGGGATCGGTAGCTGTCCGGGTCTGATCGGGAGCAGCGATCCCGCCTGCACGACGCCGATCACGAGCTGCAGCGACATCGGGACGTGCATCGAGTGCGTGGCGTTCGGCTCGGCCGAGCGATCGCTGGCTCCCGTCTACCCGGCGTCGACGCCGGCCAAGAAGGTCGCGCGCTGCTCGCGCACGATCGGCAAGGAGACCGGGAAGCTCCTCTTCACGCGCGCAAACATCATCGCCAACTGCCTCGGCGATCGCCTGCTCGGCCACCACCACGACGACTGTCCCAACGAGGGCTCGACGAAGCTGCTGCAGCAGGCGGCCGCGCGGCGGGTCGCCGCCATCTGCAAGGCGTGCGGGGGACGCGACCACCAGTGCGACGGCGCCGACGACGTCGCGCCGCCGGACCTGGGGTTCGCCGACACCTGTCCCGGGACGAGCGTCGGCTGCCCGCCGCACGTCGATTCCATGCGCAAGCTCGTCGAGTGTCTCGACTGCTCGACGACGACGTCGTCGGATTGTGCCGACGCGGTCGCCGCGCCCGCGGCCGGGACCTATCCCGACGCCTGCCAGGCATGCTGTGGGCCACGGCGCATCGTGTTCACGACCGACCAGGGCGGCACGATCGACCTCGGACAGCCGCCCACGATCCCGCGCCTGGCCGGCGGCATCGCGATCGTGCTCGACACCGGCCCGCCCGATGCCGACTGCCGTCACACCCTGACCGTTCCGGCCGATGGCTTCTCGGCCAATCCGTTCTGCGTGGGATCGCTCACCGCGACGGCGCAGCTCACGGCGACCGGATGCGCCACGGGCGACGGCCTCGGCGTCGGCACGTTCTGGGACGGCAAGGGCACGACCGCCGATCCCAACATCACGAAGGCGGCCGACACGAGCGACGGCGTGTGCGCGCCGACGGGCCTCGTGTGCAGCACTGCCGCCGGCGGCGCCGGGGCAGATACGCTCGGCGCCATCACGACGACCTTCGGCGGCGGCACCAACGTGCCGCAGGGCCTGCACTTCCAGTTCGAGATGCCGGGCGTCCTGCAGATCTGGCAGGCGGCAGACGCCACCTGCCCCGATCACGACGGCACGCTCAATCCCGGCGCGGACACGGTCCTCGCCGAGATCCATTCGGCCTTCAGCCTCACGACCGGCACGGGACGCGCGAGATTCACGGATGCGAACGCCGACGGGTGCAGCATCGCCGGGTCGCAGCCGAACAACGCGTCGATCGCGGGGCGGCCCGCGTCGGGCGCGTGCTGCGAAGTCGGCCGGAAGATGATCCTCGTCAGCGCGGGCGCGGTCTTCTCGGGCGGGCCGCCGTACAACGACGTGCTCTTCCGCATGACGCTGCCCGGTACGATCACGGCGTGCGAGCCGCTGCAGGCGCCGAGCACGTGCACGCTGCCGACGGACGTCTGTCGAGGGTATTAGTTTCGCCCCGAGACTTCGTCTCGGGGCGAAGCGCGTAGGTTGGGGCGTGGGTGGTACGCGCGACCGGCGTGCGGCGGCCGGCAAAGCCGGCGCCGCATACGAGGAACGCACCTCGGGTCGACTGGCCACGCGGCGACTCCAGGGGATGCCCAACCCTACGACGATGTCGCGCGTACCTCGCGTGCCGCGCCAGCTTCGCTGGCCGCGGCATGCTGCTCGCGCGTATCACCCACGCGCCACTCTCGGCTCCGACCCAAGACGGAGTCTTGGGTCGGCTATGTTAGGGGCTTGCCGCTTTCGGGGTCGACGCCTAGGGCCTCGAGAAGGCGGGTGCGGACTTCGCACGCGGCCTTCAGGCGGTCGGCGGGGTCGGCGCCGAGGGGGATGCGGCCGCCAGCGATCATGTCGTGGCCGCCGGCGGACTTGCTGCCGAGGACGCGCTGCAGAAGATCGCCGGCGTTGGTGTCGCGGTCGGTCGTGCGCACGGAGCAGTAGAGGCACCCGTTGTAGGCGCCGATGGCGGCCGACCACTCCGCTTCGTCGAGGCGGAGGAGAAAGTCGGCGACCTCGGCGACCATGTCCGGGTACTGCACGTCGCCCAGGAGCGAGACCACGACCTTGTGGTCGTAGAGCGCGGCGCGATCGATCGCTTCGCGGAAGACGCGGAAATACTCGCGCGGGACGCGCGCGTTCTCGATCTTCGCGAGCCGCCGTTTGTTCGTGTAGGGGTACAGGAAGTGGCTGGCCTCGATGTCGGCCGCCGTCGCCTCGCGGCCGAGATCCTGCGTCTCGGAGTTGATGCCGTAGAAGAGCGCGGTCGCGATCTTCGGCTCGATCTCGAGCCGCGACTCGCGCAGGTACTCGGTGAGGATGGTCGAGGTGGCACCGTACTCGTCGCGCAGATCCAGGAACGAGACCCCGGGATACTCGGCATAGGCCGGATGATGGTCGATCACGGCGGTGGGGACGACGCCTTCGGGCAGGGAGTTGTTCGGCCGCCCCGGCTGGGTGTCGACCAGGGCCACCTGGACGTCGGCGTCGAAGCGCACCTCGCTCACCGGGGCGAGCTTGATGTTGAGGTACGTCCGCATGGCGCGGTTCTCGGCCCGTCCCACGATGCCGCCCAGGGCGATGTAGGCGTCCTTACGGAGCTGGTGACCGACGATGTACTTGAGCGCCACGGCGCTCGCCATGGCGTCGGGGTCGGGATTGTCGTGCGGGACGATCACCAGGGGACCGGGACGGTCCAGCACACGGAGAAGGTCCGCGAGCATCCCGCGCGTCGGAGCGCTGCTCATCGGGGTCGGGGCGGGATTATTGCCCGGGCCGCCCGCCGGTGTCCATCATCGCGACCCCGACGTGGGTGCGCAACCCATTGCGCACGGCGCTCGGCGATGCGGCCACCCCCGGCCACCCGCGCGTCACCAGCCATCCGCGATGGTTGTAGACCGGGTCGGGGCGCGCCGGCAATGGCCCGCTCACGACCTCGCTACGTCCTGGCACGTCTGATAGCGTCCGCCCGATGGCGGAGATGACGCAGCCGGAACGATTCTTCCTCGATCGCTTCGACTTGACGGGCAGCGCGCTCGGGCGCGTCCTCGGAACCGCCGTCGCGACGCGTGCCGACCATGCCGACCTCTTCTTCGAGCATCGCGTCGTCCAGACGGCGTCGCTCGAAGACGGCGTCGTGAAGAAGGCGACGCGGAGCCTGCGGCACGGCGTCGGCGTCCGCGTGCTCGCCGGCGCGCGCCAGGGCTATGCCTACACGGACGACGTGTCCCTCGAGCGCCTGGAGCTCGCGGCGCGGACGGCGCGCTACATCGCCGAGCAGCGCGGGGACGGCGCGGTGCCGGTGCGCGCGTCCGACGGAGGCCCGCACGATCTCTACGCCGTGACGCCGGCGCCGGTCGAGACGCCGGTCGCCGACCTCGCCGCCCTGCTCTCGCGGCTGGATGGCGTCGCCCGCGGCGTCGATCCGCACATCACGAACGTGCTCGCGTCGGCGGCCGTCGAGCACCGCATCGTCCTGGTCGCGACGCCCGACGGGCGGCTCGTCGGCGACGTGCGCCCGCTCGTGCACCTCTCGGTGTCGTGCATCGCCGAGCGCGGCGGCGTACGCCAGCAGGGCTCGCACGGCGGCGGCGGGCGCTTTTCGTTCAGCGAGCTCGGCGCCCGCGCCGACGCGTTCGCGCGGGAGGCCGCGCGCCAGGCGATCCTGAACCTCGACGCGGTGCCGGCGCCCGCGGGCACGATGACCGTCGTGCTCGGCCCCGGATGGCCGGGCATCCTCCTGCACGAGGCGATCGGGCACGGCCTGGAGGGCGACTTCAACCGCAAGGGGACGTCGGCGTTCTCGGGACGCATCGGATCGCGCGTGGCCTCCGAGCTGTGCACCGTCGTCGACGACGGCACGATCCCCTGGCGGCGTGGCTCGCTCAACGTCGACGACGAGGGCACGCCGACGCAGCGGACGGTCCTCATCGAGAACGGCATCCTGCGCGGCTACCTGCAGGACAAGCAGAACGCGTCCTTGATGGGCATGCCGCTCACCGGCAACGGGCGGCGCGAGAGCTTCGCGCACCTACCCATGCCGCGCATGACGAACACGTTCATGCTGGCCGGTGAGGACGCGCCCGAGGACATCATCCGCTCGGTCGACCGCGGGCTCTACGCGGTCTCGTTCGGCGGCGGCAGCGTCGACATCACGAGCGGCAAATTCGTATTCTCGGCGAGCGAAGCCTACGAGATCGAGGGCGGCAAGGTCGGACGGCCCGTGAAGGGCGCGACGCTCGTCGGCAACGGCCCCGACGTGCTCACGCGCATCACGCGCGTCGGCCACGACCTCGCGCTCGACGACGGCGTCGGCACCTGCGGCAAGGACGGTCAGTCCGTGCCGGTCGGCGTCGGGCTTCCGACCGTCCGCATCGACGGCATCACCGTCGGCGGCACGCAGGCCTAGCGGACGATGGATCTCCGGGACGTGGCAGAGGCGCTCGTCGAGCGCGCCCGATCGGCCGGCGCCGACATGGCCGATGCGGTCGTCGGCGAGAGCGACGGGCTCGAGGTGGGGATCCGCCTCGGCGAGATCGAGAAGCTGAAGCGTGCGCGCGAGCGGCGTGCCGGGCTGCGCGTCTTCGTCGGCGGTGCGACCGCGATCGCGTCGAGCGGCGACCTCACGGCCGGGGGACTCGCGTCGCTGGTCGACGACGCCATCGCGCTCGCGCGCGTCACGGCGCCCGATCCGCACGGCGGTCTTCCCGACGCCGCGGACCTCGCGACCGCCCCGCCCGACCTCGCCCTCCACGATTCCGCGCTCGAAGACGTCGCGCCGGACCTCGGCTTCGCGCGCTGCCGCGCCGGCGAGGAAGCCGCCCGCGCCGCGTCGCCGGAGATCACGAACTCCGAGGGCGCCGAGTTCGGTTGCGGCGGCGGCGAGGTCGCGCTCGCGTCGAGCGCCGGCTTCGTCGGCGGCTACCGCTCGTCGTCGGCGAGCCTCTCGGTGGTGCCGGTCGCGACGCGCGACGGCCAGATGCAGCGCGACTACTGGTACACGACGAGCCGGCGCCTGGACGGGCTCGAGGACGCCGCCGGGGTCGGGCGCGAAGCGGCACGCCGCGCGCTCCGGCGGCTCGGCGCGCGCCGCGTCGCGACCGGGACGTATCCGGTCGTCTTCGATCCGGACACGGCCGCCTCGCTACTGCGCCACCTGGCGGGCGCGATCTCGGGCTCCGCGCTCTACCGCCGGGCGTCGTACCTGGTCGACAAGCTCGGCGAGCAGGTCGCGGCGCCGGCCGTGACGATCGTCGACGACCCGCTCCGCCCGGGCGGCCTCGCCTCGCGACCGTTCGACGGCGAGGGCGTCGCGTCGTCGCGACGGACGATCGTCGAGCGCGGCGTGCTGCGGAGCTACCTCCTCGACACCTACTCGGCGCGCCGCCTCGGGCTCCGCACGACGGGCCACGCCGCGCGCGCGGCCGGCGATGCGCCCGGTGTCGCGCCGACGAACTTCCATCTGGAAGCCGGCCCACACGCGCCCGAGGCCATCATCGCCTCTGTCCCGCAGGGGCTCTACGTGACGGAGCTCATCGGCTTCGGCGTCAACGCCGTCACCGGCGACTACTCGCGCGGCGCGGTCGGCCTCTGGATCGAGAACGGCGAGCTCGCCTACCCGGTCGAGGAGATCACCATCGCCGGGAACCTGCTCGACATGTTCCGCGGCATCACGATGGTCGGGAACGATCTGCGCTTCCGGACGTCGACCGCGTCGCCCACGCTCAAGATCGACCGGATGACCGTCGCGGGGACGTAGCCGCCGGACGGCTACTCGTCTTCCTCTTCCTCCTCGTCGAGGTCGTCGTCGTCGTCGTCCTCGAGGTCGAGGTCGTCGTCGTCCTCGAGGTCGTCGTCATCGTCGTCGTCGTCGAAGTCGTCGTCATCGTCGTCGTCATCGTCGTCTTCGAGGCGGAGCTCGAGGAGGCTCGGGTCGAGCTCGAGTTCGTCGTCGCGCATGGACACTCCTCCGAGTCGGGGTGGAATCACATTTGCTCCGCGCTGTCCATCCGCTCGGCCGCCTCCTCGACCTCGAAGCCGAGCGCGGCGATCATGGCGAGCGCCTCGTCCGGTCGCTGCCCCGAGGTGGTGAGATACCCCTGCACGAACACCGAGTTCGCGGCGTAGAGCGCCAGCGGCTGGGCCGCGCCCAGGCAGCGCTCGCGCCCGCCGGCGGCACGGATCTCGGCGCGCGGATTCGTCAGGCGGAACAGAGCGAGGGCGCGCAGGCACCGTCCGACTTCGGGGGGCTCGCGATCGCCGAGCGGCGTGCCGTCGATGGGGTGGAGGAAGTTGACCGGAAGCGACGTGACGCCGATGCGGCCGAGCGCTCCGGCGACGTCGACGAGATCGTCGTCGGTCTCGCCCATGCCCACGATGACGCCGGAGCACGTCGACATGCCGGCGCGCTGCACGCTCTCCACCGTCGCGACGCGGTCGTCGTAGGTGTGCGTCGTGCAGATCTCCGGGTAGAAGCGCCGGCTCGTGTTGAGGTTGTGGTTCACGAAGTCGACGCCCGCGGCGCGCAGGCGCGTCGCCGCGCGGTCGTCCATGATGCCGAGTGACACGCACAGCTCGAGCTCCGGCAGCTCGGCGCGGATCGCGCGGGCGGCGCCGGCGAAGTGGCCGATGTCGCGGTCCGAGGGACCGCGCGCGCTGGTCACCATGCAGTAGCGCCGCGCCCCGCTCGCGGCGGCCTGGCGCGCGGCGGCGACCAGCTCGGGAACCGCCTTCAGGCGGTAGCGCGCGATGTCGGACGTCGCCACGGCCGACTGCGAGCAGTAGCCACAGTCCTCGGGGCACAGCCCGCTGCGCGCGTTGTTCAGCACGCAGAGCTTCACGCGGCGATCGAAGTGTCGCACGCGAACCGCGAACGCCGCCCACAAGAGAGCCGCCAGCTCCTCGTCCGCGGCGGCCATCACGCTCCGGCCGTCGTCGGGGGCGAGCGCCCGGTCGGCCAGCGCGCGTTCGGCGAGCGGACGGAAACGATCCGCCCGCGCGAGCGCCGCGGTCACGTCGTCGGAGAGCGGCATCGGGGGCGTTCCCTAGCCCGCCGGGTGCCCCTTGGCAACCGCGCCTTGACAGAGGGGCGCACCCGCCCGAGTATGCGTACACCATACACGAACCAGGATCCGGAGCACGCATGCACGCCGAACTCCCCACCACGCCCGACGCGACCGCCCTCGAGGCGCTCCTCGCCCCGCTGCACGACGCCGCGTACACGCCCGCGCGCTGCGCGGCGCTCGCGGGCACGATCGCCGAGATCCACGCGCTCAAGCGAGCCCGCAACGCCGTCGTCCTCGCGCACAACTACCAGCGGCCCGAGATCTTCCAGGTGGCCGACTTCGTCGGCGACTCGCTCGAGCTGGCGCGCCAGGCCACGAAGGTCGACGCCGACGTCATCGTCTTCTGCGGCGTCCACTTCATGGCCGAGACGGCGAAGATCCTGAATCCCGCCAAGAAGGTCATCCTCCCGGACCTGCGTGCCGGCTGCTCGCTCGCGGACGCCGTCACCGCAGAGGCGCTCGCCGAGCGCAAGGCCGAGCTGCGGAAGGTCTACCCGGACCTCACAGTGGTCGGCTACGTCAACACGACGGCCGACGTGAAGGCCGAGTGCGACGCGTGCTGCACCAGCTCGAACGCGGTGCGCGTCGTCGAGGCGATGCCCGGCCGGCACGTCCTCTTCGTCCCGGACAAGAACCTCGCGGCCCACGTCCAGTCGCAGACCACGAAGGAAGTCATCGCGTGGGACGGGAACTGCTACGTCCACCATCAGATCACGCCCGAGCAGATCCTGGCGGTGAAGAAGGGGCTTCCCCACCTGAAGGTCCTGGCGCACCCCGAGTGCCGGCAGGACGTGCTGCAGGTCGCCGACGCGGTGCTGTCGACGAGCGGCATGGTGAAGTACGCCAAGGAGAGCCCGGCGCACGACTTCCTCATCGTGACGGAATGCGGCCTCTCCGACCGCCTGATCCTCGAGGTGCCGGAGAAGAAGTTCTACAAGAGCTGCAAGCTCTGCCAGTACATGAAGATGATCACGCTCGAGGGGACGCGCGACGCGCTCCGCGACCTCGCGCCGGAGATCACGCTCGACGAGGACGTCCGGGTGCGCGCCAAGCGTGCCCTCGACCGCATGCTCGAGCTGGCGGCGTGACCGCCGCGCCCGGCGCGCGCGTCGCCGTCGACGTCGCGCTCTTCACCGTGCGCGACGACGCCCTGCACGTGCTGGTCGTGCAGACCGCCGGCGGTCCGTTCGCCGGCGCGTGGGCCCTGCCCGGCGGGCTCGTGCGCGAGAACGAGCCGCTCGACGACGCGGCCGCGCGCGAGCTTTTCGCGCGCACCGGCGTCGGCGACGCCTACCTGGAGCAGCTCTATACCTTCGGCAGCCCCGACCGCGATCCCCACGCACGCGTCGTCTCGGTCGCCTACGTCGGCCTGATCCCGCACGGCGGGCGCTTCGCCGGCACGCTCGAGCATCCGAAATACCGGCAGGTCGTGTGGTGTCCCGTCCGCCGCTCGCCGCCGCTCGCCTACGACCACGCCGAGGTCGTCCGTACCGCGGTCGCGCGGGTGCGCGCCAAGCTCGCGTATACGAACCTGGTCTACACCCTGCTCCCGCCGACGTTCACCCTCTCGGAGCTGCAGGCCGTCTACCAGGCGATCCTGGGGCGGCGCCTCGACCGCCGGAACTTCCGCAAGAAGATGCTCTCGACCGGGCTCCTGGCCGCGCTCGGCCGCGAGCGCCGCGGCGCGCACCGCCCCGCCGCCCTCTATCGCTTCCGGCGGCGGCGCCCCGCGACGGTCGCCATGCTGTGATGCGGCGCGCGGTGCGGTTGGTTTGCCCGTCCCGCCCGGCGTGAGTTAGTGTACCGCGCTCGCCATGGCGGACTCGCGCACCAAGTCGAAGCCAGCACCGCGGGTGGCGACGGCCCTCGCGACGGATACGCTCGGCACCTGGGGTGTTCCCGGCGGCGCCCTCGCGGTGGCGATCATTGGCGCCGTCCTCTCGGCGACCGGGCTCGTCGCCCCTTCGCTCGGGCTCGCAGCGCTCGTGCTCGGCCTGCTCGTGCTGCTCGCCGACCGCGGCCTGCGCGGCGCGCTCACCAAGGCGAGCGCTTCGGTCGGCCTCGTGTCGGCGATCGGCATCGGCTGGATCCTCGCGTGCTACCTGCCGTTCCACACGATCTTCTTCCCGGGCGCGGCGCTGCACGACCCCATCGTCGTGCGTGGCGCGAACGCCGCCCTCCCCGTCGTGCTCCCCACCACCGGACGGGGCGCGGTCGACCTGCTCCTCGAGGGCGAGCTGCCGCCGGGTCCGAGCGGCGGCACGGGCATCCCGGTCCAGTTCACGGTCACGGTCGAAGACGCCGCCAAGACGCCGCAGGTCCTGTCCGGCCTGTTCGAGGACACGCTCCGGACGAGCCGCCTCGGCCGGCGTGGCACGGCGACCGTCGTCCAGCCCCACCACGCGGCGCGAAGGCTGGTGTCGAATCCGGCCCGCGGCGACCTCACGGTGACGAGCGTCGTGCTCGAGCCGGCCACCGGCGCCACCGTCACGATCACGGCCTACGCGCATCACCTGCCGCCGCTGCCCGTGCTCGTCGCCCTCGGGGTCGCGCTCCTCGCCGGCGCGGTCTTCGTCGACACGCGCATCGTTCCGGACTCCGACGGCACCTTCACGCTCGCGACCGCGGGCGCCCTCGGCTCGGCCGTCGCGCTGCTGACCAGCAACACGGTGCACCCGACGCTCTCGAGCGTGATCGGGTCGATGATCTTCGGCGGGCCGCTCGGCGCGGTACTCGGCGCGCTCGTCTGGACGATCGCGCGACGGACTCTTGTCCACGCCACGCGTTGACCCGCCGCGGCGGTCGTCGCGCGTCGCGTTCATCGTCGCGGCGGCGATCGGGTTCGCCGCGCTTCTGGTCCTTTTCCTGCTCGCCGATGCGAAGGAGCTCCTGCGGACGGCGCAGAGCGTGCATCCCGCAGCGCTGGCGCTTCCGATGCTCCTGTCGGTGCTCTCGTATGGGGCGATGGCGCGCTCCTACCAGGGCATCGCCGACGCGGCGGGCGCGCGCCTGTCCTTTCGCGACTGGCTCCGCATCACGTTCGTCTCGAACACCGCCAACTACATCGTGACGAGCGCCGGCCTCTCGGGCTTCGCGGTGCGCATGCTCCTCCTGGCGCAGCAGGGCGTCACGTCGAGCCGGGCGGTGCTGATCTCGCTCGTCCAGACCTTCCTCACCAACTTCACCCTCCTCTTCTTCATCCTGGGCGGGTTCGTCTCCCTCGTCGTGCGCAAGCACCTGGGCGGCGCCTTCCTGTGGATCACGACGTTCGCCGTCGTCGCCTTCGCGGTGGTCCTCGTGTTCGTGTTCGTCCTCGCCGTCCGGCCGGCGCTCCGGCGACGAACCCTGCGGTGGGTCACGGTCACCCTCCATCGCGTGCTCCACCGCGTGGCGCGGCGCTGGACGCCGCCGCGCGAGCGGTTCGTGCAACTCCAGCGCAACCTCGACCAGGGCTTCGACTTCCTGCTGACGCGCAAGACGCGGATGGTCGCGCCGACGCTGTGGATCCTCTTCGACTGGGTGCTGACGGTGGGCGTGCTGTGGGCGGCGTTCCAGGCCGTCAACTTCCCGCTCCCGCCGCGCATCGTGATCATGGGCTTCGGCGTCGGTCTGTTCTTCTCGCTGGTTTCGTTCGTGCCGGCAGGCCTCGGCATCATGGAAGGGTCGATGACGTACGTGTTCGTGAAGTTCCTGAAGGTGCCGCTCGAATCGTCCGTGCTCGCCGTCCTGATCTTCCGCCTGACCTACCAGGTGGTGCCGCTCTTCGTGAGCCTCTTCCTCTTCCACGGCCTCGTGCGGCAGGCGTTGCGACAGGTCGCCTCCGGGTCCCGCGGTTGACACCCCGAAACCCCGTCGATATTCGTCGCCGGGATGGTGGGGGCTGGGGTGGTGCACGCTGGCGAGGCCGGTGCGCGCGCCTCGCGGACGCCGAGCGGCGTCGTCGCGTTCGTCGACGCGCTGGGCGAGATCGCGTATCTCACGCGCGACACGGTGCGCAGCCTCGTGCGGCGGCCGCCGAGCTTCGCCGTGATGATCGACCAGCTCGAGAACATCGGGTGGCGCTCGCTCTCGATCGTCAACCTGACGGCGCTCTCCATGGGCATGGTGCTTGCGCTCCAGCTCGGCAACTTCCTCGAGCGTTTCGGCGCCAAGATGTTCGTCTCGCGCATCGTCGGCGTCTCGCTCGTCCGCGAGATGTCGCCGATCCTGACCGCGCTCATGCTCGGCGGCCGCGTCGGTGCCGGCATCACCGCCGAGCTCGGCACCATGGCCGTCACCGAGCAGATCGACGCCATCCGGGCGCTCGGCGCGAGCCCCATCCGCGTGCTCGTAGTGCCCCGGATGCTCGCGGTGATGATCGCGCTGCCGATCCTCACCGTCGTCGCCGACTTCATCGGCGTGCTGGGCGGGCTCTTCATCAGCACGACCGAGCTCCGGGTCTCGAGCGAGTTCTACTGGAACTCGCTGCTCTACGGGATGGTCCTGAACGACGTCTTCTCGGGGCTCGGCAAGTCCCTCTTCTTCGCGTACTTCATCGGCGTCATCGCGTGCCACAACGGGCTGCGCGTGACGGGCGGCGCGGACGGAGTGGGACGAGCCACGACCGGCACCGTCGTCGCCACCTCGATCACGATCCTGGTCGCCGACTTCTTCCTGACCAAGCTCTTCCTTCAGGTGTCATGACCGACGCCCTGATCCGCTGTCACGAGGTGGAGAAGAGCTTCCGGAACAAGGCCGTCCTGCGCGGCGTCACGCTCGAGGTGCGCGGCGGCGAGACGCTCGTGCTGCTGGGCGGGAGCGGCAGCGGCAAGAGCGTGCTCTTGAAGCACCTGAACGGGCTCCTCCGCCCCGACGCGGGCAGCGTCGAGGTCGAAGGCGTGCAGCTGGAAGCCCTCGACGAGGACGCCCTCGTCCCCGTCCGGCGGCACGTGAGCATGCTGTTCCAGCAGAGCGCCCTCTTCGATTCGCTGACGGTCGGCGACAACGTCGCCTTCCCGTTGCGCGAGCACCACATCGTCCCGGAGCCGGAGGTGGCGGCGCGCGTCGCCGCGGCGCTCGCGATGGTCGGCCTCGAACGCACCGAACGCTTGATGCCCTCCGAGCTCTCGGGCGGCATGCGCAAGCGCGCCGCGCTGGCGCGCGCGCTCGCGATCGAACCGAAGGTGCTCCTCTACGACGAGCCGACGACCGGGCTCGACCCCGTCGTGGCCGCGAAGATCAACCATCTGATCCGCGACCTGCAACGGCGCCTCGGGCTCACGTCGGTCGTCGTGACGCACGACCTCGCCAGCGCCTTCTACGTCGCCGACCGCATCGCCTTCCTGTCCGAGGGACGCATCCGCTTCGCGGGAACGCCCGCCGAGGCCCGCGCCGCGACCGACCCGGCGCTGCACGAGTTCCTGACGGCGCAGTAACGTGGCGAAGCAGACCCGAGTCGGCATCCTCGTCGCCGCGGCGCTTCTGATCTTCGGCGTCACGACGTTCCTGCTCGGCCGCCAACAGCACCTGTGGGAGCGCAAGGTCGACTACATCCTCTACTTCACGCGCACGAACGGGCTGCAGAAGGGCGCGCCCGTCAGTCTCTCCGGCCTGCCGATCGGATCGGTCGATCGGCTCCATTTCGCGACCGAGCCGGGGATCAACCGGATCGAGGTGGGCATCCGCGTCGACGCCGACGCCGCGCCCCGCATTCGCACCGACACGCGGGCGACGCTGCGCACGCTCGGGCTGCTGGGCGACAAGTACATCGAGCTGGTCCCCGGCACGCAGTCCGACGCCGTCCCGATCCCGCCCGGCGAAGTCATTCCGTCCGTCGATCCGACCGACTACGAGGCCGTGTTCGGTCAGAGCGGCGACATCGTGACCAACATCGTCGAGGTGACGGCCGCGTTGAAGGACGTGCTCCAGACGATCCAGCGCGGCGAGGGCCTGCTCGGCGCCATGGTGCAGAACCGCGAGTTCGGCAAGGCGACGCTCGAGGACCTCCAGGGCACGCTCGTGAACGTGCGCAGCACGACGCAGAACCTCGATCGGGTGCTGGCACGGGTCGACCGCGGCGAGGGCGTCATCGGACGGCTCCTGCGCGACTCGAAGGAAAGCCGCGACATCATGGCCGGCCTCACCAAGTCCGTGCAGTCGCTCGAGCGACTCACGACCCGGCTCGACAAGGGCCGGGGCGCGGCCATCCGCCTCGTCGAGGACCAGCAGTACGGCGATCGCCTGCTTGCCAAGCTCGATCGAACGGTCGACAACCTCGCCGAGGTGACCACGAAGCTGAACAGCCAGGAGGGGACGCTGGGGAAGCTGATCAACGACCCCTCGCTCTACCGTGACACGCAATCGCTCGTCCGCGAGGTGCGCAGCTCGTGGCTCGTGCGCATGTACGAAGCGATCCGCGGCCTGTGGCCGTCGCCGGCGCCGAGCCCTCCCGCGCCCGCGGAGACGCCATGACGGTGCGCTGCCCGCAGTGCAGCACGCGCTATCGGCTGCCGCCCCGCTCGCGGCTCGGCCGCAACCCCACCTATCGCTGCACGCGCTGCCGTCACGTCTTCGCGCCCGACGAGGAAGCCGAAGCGCCGACGCTCGACGAGCCGGACGACGACCCGATCGTCGACGCCGACGACGAGGACGACGCGCCCGTATTCACCGTGGAATCGGTGGCGCGCGATCCCGAGCTCGAGAAGGAGGAGGAGCCGCGTCGTGCCGCGCATCGCGCACGGAGCGACGTGCCCACCGCCGGATCCCCGGCGCGCTTCGCCGCGCGCGCGGCGCTCGCCGTCCTCATCGTCTATGGCATCGTGTCGATCTACGTCTACACGCATGCGGCGACGGCGCGCGCGCTGCTCGCGTCGATTCCGCTCGTGGGTGGAGAGGTGAGCGAGACGCGGCTCCACCCCGGCCACATCCAGCTCGCGGACGTCCACGGCGAATTCAAGCGCGTGCACGGCGATCGGCTGGTGTTCGTCATCACCGGCACCGCGATCAACAACGCGCCGGTCTCGGTTGCAGGCGTCCAGATCCAGGGCCGCATCAGCGGCAGCGAAGAGCGGCGCCAGGTCGTCTACTGCGGCGCGGCTCCGCAGGACGTCGCCGACCTCGGGATCCGCGAGATCGAGCTGTTGCAGACGCTGAAGCCGCCGGGGGACTGGAACCTGCCGCCCGGCGAGCAGGACCGCTTCCTGGTCGCGTTCGTCGATCCGCCGCTGCCGCTGACGGAGTTCACGGTCGAGGTCGTCTCGGTGCGCGGCGGGACACGGCGTCCCGACGCGTTCGCGACCAGCAGACCGTAGGCGGTCAGCCGTCGGTCAACTGTCGCTCTTGGGCTTCGCCGGCGCGGCCTCGTCGGTCGGCGTGACGTCGATCTCGGGGGGCTCCTTCAAGCCGCGCTTGAACTGCTGCACGCCCTTGCCGAGCGATCCCATGACCTCCGGCAGCCGTCCGGCGCCGAAGACCACGAGCACGATGACGAGCACCACGAGCAACTCGCCGATGCCCAGGCCGAACATGGTTCGATGATAGGGGACGTGGTACGGACTGGCAAGCTCGCGTTGCGGGGCCCGGACCCCCTCCCTATACTCCGCGCTTCCGCATGCTGCGCACCTATCGCGAGGAGTACGAGCGCCTGCTTCCGCTCGTCGAGAAGCCGGGGCGCTATCTCGGAAACGAGCGCGGGGCCATCCGCAAGGACCTGGATCGGGTGGCGATCCGCGTGGCGCTCGCGTTTCCGGAAGTCTACGAGATCGCGCAGTCCCATCTGGGGCTCCAGATCCTCTACGAAATCTTGAACCGGCGACCCGACGTGGCCGCCGAGCGGGCCTACGCGCCGTGGCGGGACCTCGAGGCGATTCTCCGCGCCCGCGGCCTGCCCCTCGTTTCGCTCGAGAACCACCTCGCCCTGCGCGATTTCCACGTCGTCGGGTTCAGCCTCCAGTACGAGCTCACGTACACGAACCTGCTCACGATGCTCGAGCTCGGGGGCATTCCGCCCCGCAGCGTCGATCGCACGACCGACGATCCCGTCGTGATCGCCGGCGGCCCCTGCGCCTTCAATCCCGAGCCGCTGGCGCCGTTCCTCGACGCCGTCGTGCTGGGGGACGGCGAGCAGGCGATCGGCGACGTGGTCGACGTCGTCGCGCGCTGGGATCGTCGCGAGCGGGCGACCCTGCTCGGTGCCCTCGCCGAGGTGCCCGGCTGCTACGTGCCCGCGCTCTTCGAGCCGCGCTACCGGGACGACGGCACGATCGCCGAGGTGATCCCGCGCGATCCCGAGCGCCCGATCGTCCGCAAGCGCATCCTGCCCGACCTCGACGCGTTCCCGCCGCCCTCCGATCCGATCGTCCCCAACATCGGCGTCGTGCACGACCGCGCGAGCGTCGAGGTCATGCGCGGGTGTGTGAAGGGCTGCCGCTTCTGCCAGGCCGGCTACGTCTACCGCCCGTTGCGCGAGCGCAACCCCGAACGGGTCGTCGCCCACACGACGGCGCTCATGGAGCGCACCGGCTACGAGGAGGTGTCGCTTCTCTCACTCTCGACCGGCGACTACAGCGGCGTCAATCCCGTCTTGAAGGCGCTCATGGATCGCCTTGCGCCCGAGCGGGTCGCCGTCTCGCTGCCGTCGACGCGCGTCGACGCGCTCTCGCCCAAGATCCTCGAGCAGATCCGTCGCGTACGGAAGACCGGCTTCACGCTCGCGCCGGAAGCGGGCACGCAACGCCTGCGCGACGTGATCCAGAAGGAGTACCGCGAGGACGAGTTGCTCGCCGCCGCGAAGCTCTTCGCCGATCTCGGCTGGCGCGCACTGAAGCTCTACTTCATGATCGGGCTCCCGAGCGAGACCGAGGAGGACGTGCTCGGCATCGCGCTGCTCGCCGAGCGCGTGAAGCGCGCAGCCGGCGGGCGTCTCAAGGTGACGGCCAGCATCTCCACCTTCTCGCCGAAGCCGCACACCCCCTTCCAGTGGGCCGGCGAGCTGTCGATCGCCGAAACGGAGGCGCGACAGAGCCTGCTGCGACGGGAGCTCGGACGCCGCGGCATCGAGTTCCGCTGGCACGACGCGCGCCTCTCGTGGCTGGAGGGAATCTTCTCGCGCGGCGATCGCCGCCTCGCGAACGTGATCGAGACCGCGCAGCGCCGCGGCGCGCGCTTCGACGGGTGGTCCGACCAGTGCCGCGTCGGCGTCTGGGAGCAGGCGCTCGCCGAGCATGGCGTCGACCCGGCCTTCCACCTCCGCCGGCGGCCGCTCGGCGAGGTGCTGCCGTGGGATCATCTCGACGCGGGGCCCTCGAAGAAGTTCCTGCAGCAGGATCTCGCGCGTGCGGTCGCGGGACAGCTCACGCCGGACTGCTCGGTCGAGCGCTGCACCTACTGCGGCGCCTGCGACTTCGAGGCCGTGCGCAACGTCGACTACCATCCGGCGGGCGCCAAGGGCTCGCTCCATCGCGGCGAGATGGTGTCGCGCTGGGCGGAACTCCTGGTGCCACCCGACGACGCGAACGATCCGCTGCCGGCATGGGAGACGCGCATGTGGCGCGGCATCCGCACGCGGGTCGCCGAGCGACGCGCCGCGAGGATGCCCGTCCCGGCCCGGCCCGCGATCGCCGGCGACGGCCTGTCGCCCGCCGCGCTCGGACCGACGGCGCAAGCGAGCCCCGCGCCCGGCGGCGAGGGCAACGCCGAGGAATGGCTCGGCGCCGTGCCGTCCTCGCTCGCGCCGGCGGCCGCGGCCCTCCCGCCCGTGCAGCGCGTGCGCGTCCGCTATCGCAAGGTGGGACCGGCCCGCTTCATCGCGACGCGCGAGCTGGGAACGATCTTCTTCCGCGCCACGCGCCGCGCCGGGCTTCCGATCGCGTTCTCGAACGGCCATCACCCGCTGCCCCGCATCGGCTTCGGACCCGCCCTGCCGGTGGGCTTCTCGAGCGACGACGAGCTCGTCGACCTGGAGCTGACGACGCGCCTCGAGCCCGCAGCCGTGCTGGCGCTGCTCGCACGCGAGCTGCCCGAGGGCCTCGAGCCCCTCTCGGCGCTCGACGTCGGGCGCGGCACCCCGAGCATCGACCAGAGCGTCATCGCCCTCGACTACGACGTCGACCTCTCGACCCTCGACGTGCCGCCGACGCCGGAGGCGATCGCCTCCGCCGTCGCGCGCTTCCACGCGAGCGACGAGGTTCTCGTCCGCAAGCGCACGCCGCGCGGCGAGCGGCTGGTCGACGCCCGCGGCGCCGTGCTCGGGCTCGCGCAGACGGGGCCGCTCGAGCTGCGCCTCCAGCTCGTGGTCGGGCCGGGGGGCACGCTCAAGCCCGGCATTCTCCTCACCGCGCTGCTCGGGCTGCCCGACGAGATGGTTCCGCTCGTGCGCATCCACAAGCGCGCGACACGACTTCGCGAGCCGGCGCCCGCGCTCGTGCCGGACGCCGCCGCACCTCTGGCGTGACGAAGCAGATCCTCATCAACGCGGCACCGTGGGAGACCCGCGTCGCCGTCCTCGAGGACACGACGCTGGTCGAGCTCCACGTCGAGCGCGGCCGCGACAAGGGCCTCGCGGGCAACGTCTACAAGGGGCGCGTCGTGCGCGTACTGCCGGGCATGCAGGCGGCGTTCGTCGACATCGGCCTCGAGAAGGCGGCGTTCCTCCACGTCTCCGATCTCGTCGGGCCCGATCTCGTGCGCGGTGTCGTCGAGGAAAGCATCGACACCGACGACGTCGAGGTGGAGAGCGCGCCGCGCCGCCGCGTCCAGTATGCGCCCATCGAGGAGCGCCTGACCAAGAACCAGGAGCTCCTGGTCCAGGTCTCGAAGGAGCCGATGGGCACGAAGGGCGCGCGCGTGACGGCGCAGATCTCGCTGCCCGGGCGTCACCTGGTCCACATGCCGGGGACGGATCACGTCGGCATCTCGCGACGCATCGAAGATCCCGAGGAGCGGGAGCGGCTGCGCGACGCCGTCGAGTCCGAGCGCTCGGGACCCGGCGGCTTCATCGTGCGGACGGCGTGTGCCGGCGCGACCAAGCGCGAGATCCGCGACGACGTGCGCTTCCTCACGCGCCTGTGGTCCCACCTCCAGCACGTGGCGGAGGGCGCGACCGCGCCGGCCCTCGTGCACCGCGATCTCGACCTCGTGCTGCGCGTCTTGCGGGACCTGTTCACGCCCGAGGTCGACCGCGTGGTCGTCGACGACGTGGCCGAGCACGCGCGCGTGATCGAGTTCGTCGAGGCGCTGGTGCCGCGCCTCGCCTCGCACGTGCACCTCTACCAGGGGACGACGCCGCTCTTCGAGCAGCACGGCGTCGAGACGAAGATCGCGCGGGCGCTCGATCGGCGGGTGTGGCTCAAGTCGGGCGGCTACCTCGTCTTCGACCAGACCGAGTCGCTGACGACCGTCGACGTGAACACCGGACGCTACGTCGGCAAGAAGGATCAGGAGGAGACGGTGCTGCGCACGAACCTGGAGGCCGCCAAGCAGGTCGTCCAGCAGCTCCGCCTGCGGAACATCGGCGGGATCATCGTGATCGACTTCATCGACATGGAGAAGCCCGCCAACCGCAAGAAGGTGTTCGACGCGCTCCAGGAAGCCGCGAGCACCGACAAGGCCCGCTCGAACGTGCTGCAGATCTCCGAGATGGGCCTCGTCCAGATGACGCGCAAGCGTACGCGCGAGAGCCTGGGACAGCAGCTCCTCGAGCCGTGCCCGCACTGCGATGGGCTCGGCCGGCTGCGCGCGACCGAGACGATCGCGTACGAGGCGCTTCGCCGGGTGCAGCGCGCCGCCGCCGAGCACGAGGGCGGACGGCCGCTCACCCTGACGGTGCACTCGGCCGTCGCCGAGTTCCTGCGCAGCGACGCCGCGGGCCACGTGGAGCAGCTCCGGGCGCGCCTCGGTCGGCCGATCAACGTGGATTCGAGCAGCGACTTCGCGCGCGACGCGATCGACGTCGCCGTGGGCTAGGCGGCCGCAGCGGCGGCCGGCGCGGCGCTCGCGGGCAGCGTCACGACGAACGTCGTCCCCTGTCCGACGGCGCTGGTGCACGAGACCCGTCCACCCAGCAGCTCGACGTACCGGCGCACGATGTAGAGCCCGAGCCCGCAGCCGTCCTGCCGTCGCTGGCTGGGCGCCTGGCGGTATAGATCGAAGATGTGCGGCAGGTGGGCCCCGTCGATGCCGCAGCCGGTGTCGCGCACCGTGAGCACCACGCCCCCGGTCCCCTGGTCGCGGGCGACGTGCACCTCGATGATGCCCCGATCGGTGAACTTGCGGGCGTTGCCGACCAGGTTCGTCACCACCTGCCGGAGCTTTCGGCGATCGGTGACGAGCGTCGGCACCTCTGCGTCGGCGTGCCATCGCTCGACGACGTCGCTCGGACGGCGCAGCAGGCGATCGACGCCCTGGATCTCGTCGAGGAACGCGGGGAGCGCCACGGGCGCCGCGTCGATCTGCACGACGCCGGCCTCGAGCCGCAGGACCGAGAGCGTGTCCTCGACCAGCTCACTCAAGTGCAAGCCGCCCGAGAGCATCCGCTCGAGGATCTCGCCCCGCTCCGCGCGAGGCATGACGTCGCCCTCCTCGAGGCTCTCGAGCAACATCCGGTTGTACCCGAGCAGAATGTTGAGTGGCGTGCGCAGCTCGTGGGACATCATGCCCAGGAACTCGGTCTTCACGCGATCACTCTCGATCAGGCGTTGCGTCAGACCCTCCTGCGCGAGGGCGAAGCGCTCGCGATCGATGGCCTGCCCGATGCGCTGCGCGAAGCTCGTGAGCAGCTGCAGGTCCTCGTCGCGCACCGTGCGTGCCTGCGTGTCGAGGACGCTCACGATGCCGACCACGTCGCCCGAGGCATCGAGGATGGGGACGCCGCAATAGGTGCGGATGCCGGCGGCGACCAGCTCGCGATCCTTCGGGAAGCGGTCGTTGGCATCCGTGAAGATGCACGCGCTCCGCCGCGACCGGACCTCGGAGCACGGCGTGCCCGGCAGGACCCGCCGGCCGTGGCCGATCACCTCGTCCCCGCGGGCCAGGGCCAGGATCTCGGTCTCGTCCCCATCGAGCCGTGCGACCGACGCGATCGGATACTCGAGCAGCGCCCGCAGCGCGCGCACCGTGTGCTCGGCCAGTGCGCCCGGATCGTCGCCGAGCGCCACGGCGAGGCGGTAGAGCTCCTCGAACCGCCGCGCGACCTTGCGCAGCTCGTGCTCGATGCGCCGCCGGTCGCGGACGTCGCGGAGGATCGCCTGGAGCAGGCGTTCGTCGCCGGCCGACACGATCGCGAGCGACGCGTCGACGGGGACGGTCTCGCCGTCGCTCCGGACGATGCCCGCGTTGACGAGCGACACTTCGGCGTTCGGCCGGCGGTCGAGGGCGAACTCGCGCAGCCGCTCCCTCGTCCCGGCATCCACGCAATCGGTGAAAGCCCTGCCGACGAGGTCGCCGCGCGCGCTCGCGAAGAGCCGCTCGGCGCGGGCGCTCACCTCGACGATGTGGCCGTCGTCCGCGTCGACCAGCAGGATGGCATCGCCGGCGCCGTCGAAGAGCGTGCGATAGCGCTCCGAGGAGGCGCGCCGATCGGCGCGCACCTGGTGCGCGGCGGCGTTGAACTCCTGCGCGATGCCGAGCAGCGTCGGGTCGATGCTGCCCGTGACCAGGTGCCCGTCCTCGCCGGCCGCGAGCGCGCGGCAGGCGAACGTCAGCTCGCGCGCGGCACGCTCGTGGCTCTCGTACTGGAGCCACGCGATCGCGACCGCGACCACCGCCGACAGTGCCAGCAGCAGCGCGTACGGCACCGCCGTCGCGTGCTGGGAGCGTCCGAACTCGACCGCGACCGCGAGCGCTGCCACGGGCGGGACCACGGCCGCGAGCACGCGCCACCTCCGTGCGAGAACGTAGGTGTCGTCGACGACCACGCCGTGCTGCAACGTCGCGCGCCGCACGGCGCGACAGGCGGGGCGCACGAGCAGCTCGCCCAGGGTCAAGCTGACGCTCATGTAGAGGCCGGTCGCGATGAGACCGCTCCGAGCGATGACGCCGAAGTTCGGCGACGAGGGACCGGCGCCCCACCACTCGAGCAGCTCGGTACCGAGCACGACGGCGAGGCTGAGCACGCCCGCGTGCAGGACGTTGTACATGGGAAGGCGCGCGATGCCGCGGGCCGCCTCGGCGAGATCGGCCGGCGCGCACGGCCTCGGGTGGCCCGACCCGTCGAGCACGCGATTCACCGCGCGGACGCCCGGGAAGACCGCCGGGATGCCGAGGCCGCCGCCGAGTCCCATGGAGAGCTGGTGGGCGATGGTCGCCCCGAGGAGCAGGACGAAGAACGGGGTGCCGAAGATCCAACCGGAGCCGGTGCGCGCGAAATCGCCGGCGACGAAGATGGCGAGGGCGCCATAGCCCGCCGCAGGCCACCCGGCCGCGCTGGTCGCGAGCGCAGCGCGGCAGGCGAAGGGCACACGAAGATCGAGGCGCACGCGCACGGGCGTCAAAGCAACGCCTATGCCACTAGTCGGGCGGAACGGGGCCAGCCGAGGCCGCCGGCGCAGCGTCACTTTCTCGTCGCGACGTCCCCTGGCGCACCGAGGTGCGCCGCTGCGTCCGTGCTCACTCGAGCTCGGGTTCGCGGCCCAGCCAGTACTTGTGGAACTCGGAGAGGAACGTGAGGGTCGCCATCGAACGCATACGATCGACGTAGACCGTCGCGTCCAGGTGATCGCACTCGTGCTGGACGACCCGCGCGTGGAACCCCTCGGCGACGAACTGTAGCGGCTTTCCGTCGCGTCCGTACGCTTCGACGCGCACGCGCGTGTAGCGCGGGACCTGGCCGCGCAGATCGGGGAGGCTGAGACAGCCCTCCCAGTCCTCCTCCATCTCCTTGGTCGTGGGCGTGATCTTCGGGTTGACGAGGACGGTCAGGGGAACTTCTTCGGCGTCCGGATAGCGCGGGTTACCCTGCACGCCGTAGATCACGATGCGGCGCGACACGTGCACCTGCGGCGCCGCGAGACCCGCGCCGTCGTATTCGCGCATCGTCTCGAGCATGTCGTCGATGAGTCGCTGGATCTCCGGGGCGCCGATGGCCTCCGGCGAGACGGGCTCGGCGACCTTGCGCAGCACGGGGTGCCCGAGCCGCGCAACCTTCAAGATGGCCATATCTTCGTGTCCCAGATCGGACCTGGAGTCGCAAGGGGGGCCGCCGACATGATTTACAGGCGACGGTGACGGGTCTCGCCGACGGCGTCGTCGTGGCCGCGTGGGCCGTGGTGCTCGCGCACGACGCGATACGCGCGGCGCGCGGTCACACCGGTGACGGGCCCGCGCGCCGCGTGGCCGGCGCCGTGCTGCTCGCCGTGCTCGTCGTCACGATCGCCGCGCTCGAGCGGATGGGCGGCGGGCGGCGGCTGACGTCGCCGGTCCTGGCGGTGCTCGGCATGGCCCTCGCCGTCGGGGGCGCCGCGCTGCACGTCGCCGCGCGCCGCACGCTCGGCGCCGCGTGGTCGGCGCGCATCACGCCGTCGGGCCCGGTCCTCGTCGAGGACGGGCCGTTCGGCGTCGTGCGGCACCCGCTCTACCTCGGCATCGGGCTCGTCGCAGTCGGGACGCTCCTCGCGCACCCCTCGATCGCGACGGCGAGCGTGGCGGTCGGCCTCGGCGCCGGACTCGCGGCGAAGATCCCGCGCGAGGAGCGCGCGCTCGCAGCGGCGTTCGGGCCGCGGTGGGATGCCTATCGGGCGCGCGTCCCGTGCGTCGTCCCGCGCTTCAGCTCTGGCAGGCCTTGACGAGCGCGCGACGCTCGGCGGGATCGCCGAGCACGCCGGGGAGCACGTAGAACCCGAGCCGGTCCATCACGCCCGTGTACTTCTTCTTGACGAGGTCGGGCAGCTCGTCGACCGTTCCCTGCACGGCGTAGACCTCGAGCATCTCGTCCGTGATGAGCGACGACATGCCGGTCCAGTCGCCCTTGGCGGCCTTCTCGTTCAAACGGATGCACGTTTCGCCCCACCCGTGCGATTCGAGCACGCCGATGTAGGTGCGCGTGGACGCGTAGAAGGCTATCTGCTGCCGCACGGGCGCCTTGTTGCGCTCGATCTCGTCGCGGCTCTTGCCGGTCACGACGAAGGCGGTCGTCGAAAGGTGGACGTCCTTGCGGGTGCGGCCGGACTTCGCGAGGCCCAGCTCGATGTTGGGCAGGACGACGTCGTGCATGTACTTGATCGAGTGGAACGGGTGCACGAGGAAGCCGTCGCACAGCTCGCCAGCGAGCCGGCAGATGTAGGGATTCACGCCAGCGATGTAGATCGGCACCTTCGGCCACTCGATCGGTCCCGGGCTGAAGAACGGTGTCATCAGGCTGAACTGGTAGAACTTGCCCGCGAATCCAGGCTTCACGCCGTTCTGCCAAACGTCCCAGATGTGGTGGATGAGCTGGATCATCTCGCGCAGACGCGGTCCCGGCGGCAGCCACGCCGTCGAGTAGCGCCGCTCGTTGTGACCTTTCACCTGCGTGCCGAGCCCGAGGACGAAACGCCCGCGCGACGCCGCCTGCAGATCCCACGCGATCTGCGCGTGGACGAGGGGGCTGCGCGGGAACGCGACGGCGATGTTGGTGCCGATCGAGACGCGCTCGGTCGCGGTCGCCGCGATCGCGCAGGCGAGATACGGATCGTGCCCCGCCTCGGCCGTCCACAGGCCGTCGTAGCCCGACGCTTCGGCGTCGCGCGCGGCCTTGGCGACGCCAGCGAGATCGGAGGAGAGGAGCCCCGTGTCGATGCGCATTCCGGGACCCCTACTCGACGCTGACGCGGCCGGTCAACCGCGCGCGAGCGCCTCGATGGCGGTCACGATCGCCTGCGTGCCGAGGGCCCCGTCGCCGCGCGCCTCGACGGCGGCGAGAAGCCGCTGCACGAGGGCAGTGAGCGGGAGCGGCGCGCCCACTTCGGCGGCGGCGGCGATCGCGAGCCGGAGATCCTTTTGCTGGAGCTTCACCATGAATCCCGGCGTGAAGTCGCGTCGCTGCATGCGCGGGCCGAGGTTCGTCCACATCCACGACGACGCCGCGCCGCCGCCGATCGCGTCGATAAGCGCCGCCGGATCGAGACCGGCCCGGGCGCCGAGTTGGATGCCCTCGGCCACGGCCGCGAGCGTCGCCGCGCCGACGACCTGGTTCACGAGCTTCGTCATCTGCCCCTGGCCGGACGCGCCCATGTAGGTCGCCGTCTTGCCGATGGCGGCGAAGATCGGCGCAGCGCGATCGAACGCGTCGCGCCGCCCGCCGACCATGATCGAGAGCGTCCCGTTGATCGCACCCTGCTCTCCGCCGGACACGGGAGCGTCGAGGAAATCGACCTGCAGCGCGGCGGTACGCTCGGCGAGCGCACGCGCTGCGCCTGGTGCGATCGTGCTCATGTCGACGACGAGGAGCCCGGGCTGCGCCGCATCGAGGATGCCATTCGGTCCCGCGACGACAGCCTCGACGTCCGGCGTGTCGGGCACGCAGGTGACGACGGCGTCGGCGCGCGCCGCGACCTCGCGCGGCGAGGCCGCCACCGTCGCGCCCGCTTCGACGAGCGGCGCCACGCGCGCGGGGCTCCGGTTGTGCACCGTGACGGTGTGCCCGGCGCGGAGGAGGTTCCGCGCCATGGGCGCACCCATGATGCCCGTACCGACGAGCCCGACGCGCATGGCGTCGTCGGGTACTAGAACTTGATCTGTGCGTCCAGCTGCACCCGCACCTGCATGCGGTTGTCGAGATCCGGCGGCGGGTCGATCAACGACGTGAAGTAGCTGGTGGCCGTCAGCGTGAGGGGGTCGAAGAGCTGGTAGTCGAGCGCGATGACGGGGCCCTGGACATTCGTGCCGCCGTTGCCGAAGTCGCTGAACGTGAAGGCCGAGATCGCGGCTTCCTGCTGCAGGTACTCGTAGTAGAGCCAGAGATCCCAGTCGCCGGCCTGCTTCGTCTGACCGAAGCGCAGGCCGCCCATGATGCCGTTGGAGTCGTGGTTGACCGCCTGCCAGTTGTGCACGTAGTCGACGTAGAGCTTCAGTGGCTTGCCGGCGACCTCGGGGATCGTCGCTGCCGCCGTGACGTTCGTCTCGTAGTAGCCGCTCTGGTACGCGACCACGTCGCCGTCCGCCATCTTGTAGACCAGGTTGGTGTTGACGAGCGACGAGTTCGTGTTGAGGGCCTGGGCGATGAGGTTGGCGTTGTTCCACCAGTACTGGCCGATGCCGCCTTCCAGAACGACGTCGCCCACGTGGCCCACGGGATTGATCTGTCCGCCGAACATCCAACCGTCGGACCCGTTGCTGACCTCGTTGAACGTCCACTGCTCGCCGTAGATCCTCACCTGATCGAGCCCGCCATACGGGTGGTCGAGGAGCGTCAGGGTCTCGCTGAAGCCTTCCGGCGACAGGTCGTCGTCGAACACCATCTGTCCCACCCGGAAGATCGGGTTCGGGAACTTGCCGCCCGTCATGCTGAAGATGCCGGGGCGCCAGCCGAACGTCTGGCCCGGCGTCACGGTGATATACGCCCAGTCGAGATTCACGTGCTTGCGCGTGAAGTCGCCGGTGAGGGTCTCGTTGGTCGAGATCGGGTCGTCGGGGTTGCCGCTGGCGAGGCGGATGGTCGCCGACAGCTCGTCGCTGTACTTGTACGTGAAGCCCAGCCGGTAGCGGATACGCACGCGGTTGCGCGCCGTGGTCTTCGTGCCTTCTTTGGTCGCCTGGTCGAAGAAGCCCTCGTACCGCAGGCGGAAATCGCCGAAGGGCGTGAACTTGCTCAGCTGTTCGTGCACCTTCGACATCGTGGTCTGCTTCTTCTCGACCGTCTTCGCCTGCTCCTCGGCGCGCTCGGCCTGCTGCTGCGTCGCCGTGCCGACCGCCTTCTGCTGCTTCAGCTCGTTGCGCAGCTGGCGGATCTCCTCCTGCTGGCTGCGGATGAGGCGCTCAAGCGCCTCGAGGCGCTGCTCGGTCGTCATCGCCGCGCGCGCCGGTACACACATCCCCAGAAGCGCCAGCACCGCCAACCCTTGCGCTATACGTTGTCGCATCAGGTCCCCCCTGTTCGGTGGTGGAGGCGCCCTCTTGTCGAACGCGGAGACGAAAGTCGAGTGCCATCACGGCCCCACAACGGCGGGTTCACTGGGATTTCCGCCATCTGTTATCTTTTCGTAACAATGGCCCAAGACTCCCCCCTTTGCCTGGAGGGTCTTCACTGCCGGGTAACCATGTCGTAACAATCCGTCTGGTAGCCTGCGCGCAATGAAGGAGGACGTATGCTGACACGACGTCTCGCGTTGCTCGCGGCCGCCATTCTGATCCTAACGGCCTCCCTGGGAGGCGCCGCGAAGCTCATCAACGGTGCCGGCGCGACCTTTCCCTACCCCATCTACTCCAAGTGGTTCGACGAGTATCGGAAGAAGAACTCCGACGTCCAGATCAACTACCAGTCGATCGGCAGCGGCGGCGGGATCCGCCAGGTGCTCGAGGGGACGGTCGACTTCGGGGCGTCCGACGGCCCCATGACCGACGAGCAGCTCGCGCAGGCGAAGACCCCGATCCTGCACTTTCCGACGGTCCTCGGCGCGGTGGTCGCCACCTACAACGTGGCCGGCGTCGACAAGCTCCGTCTCACGCCGGAAGCGCTCGCGGGCATCTTCCTCGGGAAGATCACCATGTGGAACGACCCCGCGCTCGTCAAGGAGAACCCGGGCGTGGCGCTCCCTGCCCAGCCGATCGTACCCGTTCACCGTTCCGACGGTAGCGGCACGACCTACGTCTTCGTCGACTATCTCTCCAAGGTGAGCCCGGAGTGGTCGAAGAACGTCGGGCGCAGCACGTCGGTCGCCTGGCCGGTTGGTCTCGGCGGGAAGGGGAACGAGGGCGTGACGGGGCTCGTGAAGCAGACGCCGAATGCCATCGGGTACGTCGAGCTGGTCTACGCGGTCCAGAACAAGCTCTCCTACGCCGACATCAAGAATCGGGCCGGCACGTTCGCCTCGCCGACCCTCGAGAGCGTCACGGCCGCTGCCGCCGCAGCGGCGGCGAAGATGCCCAGCGACTTCCGCGTCTCGATCACCGATCCGGATGCCCCCGACGCCTACCCGATCGCGA
>DATJZY010000125.1 GCA_035577985.1 Candidatus Eisenbacteria bacterium | reverse complement strand
CGCCGCTCGGCACCCGGTAGGCGAGCCCGTTCGACTCGAGCTCGCCGATCAGCGCGAGCATCTCGCGGATGTACCCGGTCGCGCGCGGCTCGTGGTCGGGCTTCTGCACGCCGAGCGCAGCCGCGTCCTCGTCCATGTAGCCGATGAAGCGCGCGGTCAGCTCGCCGATCGATTCGCCGTTCTCGGCCGCGCGCCGGATGATCTTGTCGTCGATGTCGGTGATGTTGCGGACGTAGGTCACGCGGAAGCCGCTCGCGCGGAGCCACCGCTGCACGACGTCGAACACCACCATCACCCGCGCGTGCCCGATGTGGCAGTAGTCGTAGACCGTCATCCCGCAGACGTACATGCGCACGCGTCCCGGCTCGATCGGAACGAACGTCTCCTTCAGCCGGCTAAGCGTGTTGTAGAGCTTGAGCATCGACGGGAATTGCAGGAGAACCGTGGCGCGTACGGTTTCACGGGCACTGTTCTTGTTAGAATCGCGTCGCTCCACGACGCCGTTCGAGTATACCCCACACGATGCGCATTGCGTCCCTCCTCGCGCTCCTCGCCTGCAGCGGATTGCTCGGCGCAGCGGTCGCGCAGAGCGACGATCTCGCCGCCGCCGGCGCGGCGCTGCGCGCGGGCGAGCTCGACGACGCCGCAGCGGCGATCGATCGTTATCTCGTCGCCAAGCCCGCCGACGAACGCGGCCGGTTCCTGAAGGGCGTGATCCTCTCCGAGCAGGGTCGCACCAACGAGGCGTTCGACGTGTTCTTCGCGCTGACCTTGGATCACCCCGAGCTCGCCGAGCCGTACAACAACATCGCGGTCATCTACGCCTCGCGCGGCGAGTACGAGCGGGCGCGCGACGCGCTCGAGAGCGCGATCCGCGCCAACCCGGACTCCGCGGTCGCGTACGAAAACCTCGGCGATGTCTATGCGCGCCTCGCGGCGCGCGCCTACCAGAAGTCGCTCGACCTCGACGTCGGCAACCGGACGGTGCGGGCGAAGCTCGCGCTCGCGCGCGAGCTGCCGGCCGCGACGCCCAAACGCTCTCCCGCGAGCAAGCCCTCGACCACGAGCGCGCCTTCGACCGCGAACGCGCCCACGACCGCGAGCACGCCCTCCAAGGAGAGCGCGCCTTCGACCGAGAGGACGCCCTCCACGGAGAGCACACCTTCGACCGCCGGCACGCCCTCGACCGAAAGCGCGCCCGCGAGCGACGCGAGCGCGCCACGCTAGACTCCCGATCGACCCCCCAACCACCGGAGCCCGACCCTTGCGAATCCTGCTGCTTGCCCTCGCCCTCCTCGCCGCCGTGTCCCCGGCGCTCGCCGCCGACCCGCGCGTCGAACTCAAGACGAATCGTGGCGTGATCGTCCTCGAGCTCTATCCCGACAAGGCGCCCAAGACCGTCGCCAACTTCCTGCAGTATGTGAAGGACGGGCACTACGCCGGGACCACCTTCCACCGCGTCATCGACGGCTTCATGATCCAGGGTGGCGGTTTCGACAAGGACATGCGCCAGAAGCCCACCCGCGCCCCGGTGGAGAACGAAGCCGGGAACGGCCTGAAGAACGACGTCGGCACGATCGCGATGGCGCGCACGCCGGACCCGCACTCTGCCAGCGCGCAGTTCTTCATCAACCTGAAGAACAACGACTTCCTGAACTACAAGGAGCCGACGCCGCAGGGTTACGGCTATACGGTGTTCGGCAAGGTCGTCTCGGGCATGGACGTCGTCGAGAAGATCGCCAAGGTGGCGACCGGCAATGCCGGCCCGCACCAGAACGTCCCCCGCGAGCCGATCGTCATCGAATCGGCGACCATCCTTCCGGCGAAGTGAGGCCCTCATGGTCAAACTGCACACCAACCACGGCGTGATCACGATCGAGCTCGACGAAGCCCGCGCCCCCGAGTCGTCCAAGAACTTCCTCGCCTACGTGACGAGCGGGCACTACTCGAACACGCTGTTCCACCGCGTCATCGACGGCTTCATGATCCAGGGCGGCGGCTTCGAGCCGGGCATGAAGCAGAAGCCGACGCAGGCGCCGATCAAGAACGAGGCGCAGAACGGCCTGAAGAACACCCGCTACACGGTCGCGATGGCGCGCACCTCGGACCCGCATTCGGCCACCGCCCAGTTCTTCATCAACGTCAACGACAACGGCTTCCTCGACCACAAGGCGCCGAACCCGCAGGGCTGGGGCTACTGCGTCTTCGGCCGCGTCGCCGACGGCAAGGACGTGGTCGACCGCATCAAGTCGGTGAAGACCGGCCACCGCGGCGGCATGCACCAGGACGTCCCGGTGGAGGACGTGATCATCGAGCGCGCCGAGGTGGTCTGATGGGGACGCGCGTCCGCGCGTGAAGCCGGCGCTCTTCATCTCCGACCTGCACCTCTCGCCCGCGCGTCGGGCGATCGCGGAGCGGTTCCTGCGCTTCGTCGCGGAGGAGGCCCGGTCGGCCTCGGCGCTCTTCATCCTCGGCGACCTCTTCGACCGGTGGCTCGGGGACGACGACGCCAGCGAGGCCTTCAACCACCGCATGCTGGACGCGCTCCACGCGCTCGCCGGTTCGGGCGTCGCCGTCCGGCTGATGCACGGGAACCGCGACTTCCTCTTCGGCGAGGCCGCGGCGCGCGCCGGCGGCATCGAGCTCCTTGCCGACCCGAGCCTGCAGGAGCCCTTCGGCGTCCGCACGCTGCTGACGCACGGCGATCTCCTGTGCACCGACGACGTTCGCTATCAGCGCTATCGGGCGCGCGTGCGGCGCCCGGGCGTGATCCGCGCGTTCCGCGCCCTGCCGCGCAAGGTGCGCGAGGCGATCGGCGGCGGCCTGCGGCGCGTGAGCGAGTCGGAAAAGCAGGCGAAGGCGCCGGTCATCATGGACGTCAACAGCGGCGCGGTCGAGGAGACGCTGCGCAGGTACCACTACCCCCGCCTGATCCACGGCCACACTCATCGCCCGGGAAAACACGTGCACATCGTCGACGGCCACGCGTGCGAGCGCTGGGTGCTCGGCGACTGGTACGAGCGGGGCAGCTACCTCCGCTGCGACGGGCGGGGCTGCCAGGCGGTCGCCCTGGCCTGAGGGCGCGCGCTCTAGGCGTCGAGCCCGCGGGCGAGATCGGCCTTCAGGTCCTCGACCGCTTCCAGCCCGACCGCGACGCGCACCAGTCCGTCGCCGATCCCGGCCGCCTTGCGCGCCTCGGCGCTGATCCGCCCGTGCGTGGTGGAAGCGGGATGGGTGATCGTGGACTTGGTGTCGCCGAGGTTCGCGGTGATCGAGATCATGCGCGTCGAGTCCACCACCCGCCAGGCGGCGGGCTTGCCCCCGCGCACGTCGAACGAAACGATCGCCCCGCCCGCGCGCTGCTGACGCCGGGCGAGGGCGTGCTGCGGATGCGACTCGAGCCACGGGTGGTAGACGCGTTCGACGCGCGGATGGCGCTCGAGCCAGCGGGCGAGCTCGAGCGCACGCGCCGACTGCGCCTCCATCCGCAGCCTCATCGTCTCGAGCCCCTTCAGGAGCACCCAGGCGTTGAACGGCGACAGGCTCGGTCCCGCGGTGCGC
>DATJZY010000124.1 GCA_035577985.1 Candidatus Eisenbacteria bacterium | reverse complement strand
CGACGACGGGCACGACGGCGTGCGCCGATCTCGCCGACTGCCGTGCCGTTCTCACCGCGGCGCTGCCCGACCCGGCGGTGGCCGCGAGCCGCCGGAGCCGGAAGGTCGCCCGCTTGCTCGTGCGCCTGAACGTGCGCGCGGCGAGCTTCCTCGATCGCGCCGGCGCGGTGTCGGGCACGAAGCAGACGAGGCTCTACACGCGCGCGAGCGCGGTGCTCCAGAGACTCATGGATCTCGCGACGCAGGCCGCCAGCGCCGGCACGCTCGGCGTCCCGCTCGCGCCGATCACGCAGGCCGGTGCGGCGATCCTCGCCCTCGTGCCGTCAGCGTAGCGGCCCGGGCCGACTGCCGCGGACCTGGATGCTCGACACGCGCAGGGCCGCACGCCGCTGCCAGCGGACAGCCTCGTAGCGCATGCCCGCGGCGCCCCAGTGATGGGCGATGAGCGCCGCGTGCTCGCCCAGCCGATCGGCCATGAGCTTCACGAGGGCCGCGGCGACGGCCCCATGCAGGCGGGCGCGCCGGTCGCCGAGCTGCGAGTGATAGGCGACCTCTTGCGTCAGCGGATGGCGAAAGGCGTAGCGCGCCCCCGCGTGGCCCGGCACCTCGCGGACGAACTCCGCCTCCTGGAGGACGGCGAGCATGGTCGTGAGCGAGCGCTCGTCCCGTGCGACCACCTCGCGCAGGAGCGCCGCGTCGAACTGCTTGCCGATCACGGCCGCCGTCTGGAGGACGTCCTTGGTGTCGTCGCCGAGCCGGTCGATGCGCGCGGCGAGGAGCGAGTGGACCGTCGCCGGAATGGTGAGGGTGTCGAGCGGCGCGGTGAGCTGATAGGCGCCGGGTCGCCCGGCCAGGCTTCCGCTCGCCGCCAGCGCCTGCACCACCTCCTCGATGAAGAACGGGTTGCCGCCGGTGCGCTCGCCGATGAGCTCGAGGAGCTCGCCCACCGACGCGTCGTCGCCGAGCAGGTCGGCGAGCAGCGCCTGGCTCGCTTCCTGCGTCAGCGGCGTCAGCGTCAGGCGGTGGAAATGCGCCCCTTGCATCCACCCGGCGTCGTACTCGGGGCGGAAGTTCGCCACCACGAGCACGCGGGAGACCTCGGCTGCGCGCGCGACCTCGCGCAGGCACTCCTCGCTCGCGGGGTCGATCCAGTGCGTGTCGTCGACGAGCAGCACGACCGGCTCGGTGTCGCCGAGCGCGCGAACGAGCCGTCCCATGAACCCCGCCAGCCTCGTCTGGCGGCTCTCGCCGCCGGCGACCGGCGGCGGGACGGCTTCGTCGGGAACGCCGAGCAGATCGAGGGCGAGCGATGCGTCGTCCGCAAGGCGTGCGTCCAGGGTCGCGAGCCGCTCGCGGACCTTGCGGCGAACGTCGGGCGCCGGATCGTCGGCGCCGATCCCGAAGCCGCTGCGCAGGAGGTCGCGGATCGGGAGCAGGGGCACGGCGGCGCCGTGCGCGGGGCAGTGACCTTCGTGCACGCCGATGCCCTGTGCGCGGCATCGCTCCACGAACTCGAGGCACACGCGGCTCTTGCCGACGCCGCCGTCGCCGGCGACGCCGACCACCTGTCCGCCCGAGCCGAGAGCCTGCTCGAGGATGCGCCAGAGCTTGGCGAGCTCGGCCTCGCGTCCGACCAGCCGCGAGAATCCGCGCCGCCGCGAGGCGTCGAGCCGCGTGCGCGCCGTGCCGGGTCCGACCAGCTCGTAGACGCGCACCGGCGCGCTCACGCCCTTCATCGGCGGCGTGCCGTGATCGCGGAGCGTGAAGAATCCCTCGACGAGGCGCGCCGTGTGCTCGGTCAGGTACACCGTTCCGGGCGCGGCCATCTGCTCCATGCGCGCCGCGAGCCCGACCGTGTGGCCGAGCGCGGTGTACTCCATGCGGAGGTCCTCGCCGATGCGGCCGAGCACGACCTCGCCCGAGTTGAGACCCATGCGGACGGCGAACGCGAGACCGCGCGCGGCGAGCACGCTCGCGTACTCGCCGAGCGCGTCCATGAGATCGAGCGCGGCGTGGCAGCCGCGCCGCGCGTGGTCCTCGTGCGCGATGGGCGCCCCGAAGAGCGCCATGACACCGTCGCCCGTGAACTGGTTGATCGTGCCCTCGAAGCGATGGATGCCGGCAGCCAGGATGTGGAAGAACCGATCGAGGACGCGATGCCAGTCCTCGGGGTCGACGCCCTCGGCCAGCTCCATCGAGTGCACGACGTCGGCGAACAGCACCGTGACGAGCTTGCGCTCGCCTTCGAGCGCGCCGCGGCCGCGGCGGATCTTCTCCGCGAGGTGTGCCGGAGTGCTGATCTCCGGCGGTCGCGTGGCCGTCCGCGGCCCGCTCGTCACGAGCTGCTGGCCGCAGCCGTCGCAGAAGCGATGGCCGGGCGGATTCCGCGCCGCGCATCGCGGGCAGGCCTCGCCGCGCACCAGCGCCACGCCGCATGCACCGCAGAAGGTGGCGGTCGCCCGGTTCTCGTGCCGGCAGCGGGGGCACTCCATCGAAGACGCTCCGGCGGTCCTTGTAGCCCGCCACTCGGGGCGTGGAAACGGCAGTTTGCAGCACGGCGGCCCCGCACGGTAGCGGAGTCGCGCGAGGGCGCGCGATGGCAGGGCGGTCACGGTTCACACGCGAGACGGCGGTCGACCGGCGGGGGGACGGGCGGTATCGCGCGGAGCTCGGCCGCGAGTGGTGCGCGCCGATCCTCCCGCAGGGCGGCATGGTCACGGCCGTGGCGTTGCGGGCCATGCAGGCGGAGCTCGGCGCACCGGACCAGCGCCTGCGCTCGGTCACGACCGTCTTCGCGGCGCAGGTGCGCCCCGGCCCGGTCGACGTCGACGTCACCGTGCTGCGCCGCGGCCGCTCGATGTCGCAGCTCGCGGCCACCGTGCGGAGCGCCGGCGAGACGGCGGGACACACGTCGATCGCCGTGTTCGGTGGTCCGCGCGACGGCTTTGCGTTCACCGATATCGCGCCGCCGCGCGTGCCGCCACCCGAAGAATGTCCCTCGTTCCGCGATCCCCCGCCGCCGGGCTTCGAGCGGAAGTACCGCTTCTCGTGGTGGGATCAGGTCGAGGGGCGCGCGGCCATCGGCCACCCGCCGTGGGAGACGTGGGTGCCGACCGCGTCCGATTGCGCCGCGTGGTGTCGGTTCGACGACCCGCCTCTCGTGGACGGCGGCCACCTCGATCCGCTCGCCCTCGTCTCGCTGTGCGACACGATGCCGGGCGCGGTCAGCGAAAAGGTGGGTCCCGGCGTCCGGCCCTGGCTTCCGCCGAGCGCCGACCTGACGGTGCACGTGCTCGCGGACGCCGGACCGGGCTGGCTCCTCGCCCACAATCGCGCGCGCTGGGCCGGGGACGGCTATGCCTCGGTCGAGATGTCGGTGTGGGATCGCGACAACGGTCTCGTCGCCTATGCGACCCAGATGATGTTCTTCAGCTTCTTCGCCTGATGCAGCGCACCCACCCGGCCGACTACCGCCCGTCGCTGCTGTTCGCGGCCGTGGTCGCGATGGCGGTGTGGTGGGGCCTCGGGCTGCCGTACTCGATCACGGCGTGGCTGCTCGACGCGCAGCAGCTCAAGTGGACGCTCATCTGCTACGCCTGGGAGGTTCCGGTGGCGGGCCTCCTGGGTCCCGTGCTCGTGCCGCAGATCTGGTGGCGCGACGTCATGCGTCGCTGGGATCGCGTGTTCGCGACGCCGGGCCAGGTGGACGCGGTCGAGGCCGGGATCGTGGAGGGCAAGATCCTCAACTACCCGTTCCGGGTCGGCTGGGTGCTGCTCGTCACCTCGCTGGTCGGCTACGCCGTCGGCGCGCTCCAGCTCTACCTGTTCGCCCAGCTGCCGCTCGTGCAACTCGTCCACGTCGGCCTCCTCGGCATGGTCACCGGCCTCGTCGGCGCGCTCTTCGCGTTCCTCTATCTCGAACGTCTGCTCGTGCCGCTGCTGCTCGAGCTCGGCCTCAGCCGACCCACCGCGGCGCCGGCGGGACGGCGCGTTCCACTGCGCACCAAGGTCTTCGCCTCCTCGCTCGTGCTGATGATCGCGACGGTGCCGCTGTTCGGGACCGTTTTCTGGAACCAGGCGGCGCGCGTCCTCGAGCAGGAGTCCGGGAAGCGCCTGCTGGTCCTGGCACGCGATGCGACCGGACCCGCGAAGCCGGGCGCGGCCGGCGGCGCGCCCGCGTGGCAGGCGCTCGCCGGTCGCGCGGACCTCGGCGCCTCGGGTCGCGTGTACGTCGTCGACGGCGAGGGACGCGTGCTCGCGGGCACCGGGCCGGCCCGACGTCTCGCGGACGAGGGCTTTCGGCCCGCCGTCCTCGCGGCGATCCTCGGCACGCCCGACGGCCATCTGGTCGATCGCACCCATCTCAGCCGCGTCATCGCGTTCGCCGAGGTGCCGGGCGCGGACCGGCACGTCGTGGTCGTCGTGCCCACGCTCGAGTTCGACCAGGAGCTGCGGCACGGGCTGCGCACGGCCGCCGCGATCTTTCTCGCCACCCTGTCGCTGGCGCTCGGTAGCAGCTTCCTGTTCGCCCGCCGGCTGACGCGCCCGATCGAGGTCGTGACCGCGGTGGCGAACCGCAGCGCACGCGGGCCCGACACGGCCTGGGAGCTGGCGCCGGTCCGCACCAACGACGAGGTCGGCGAGCTCGCGGTGGCGCTCAACCTCATGACCTCGCGCCTGGGCGAGGCACGCGACGCGCTCGCGCGCTCCAACATCCAGCTCGAGGACCGCGTGGCGGCGGCGACGCGCAACATCCGCTCGCTCTACGACACGACCCGCACCATCACGTCGACGCTCGAGCTGGAGGACGTGCTGCGGCTCATCGGAGAGCGCATCGTCGCGTCGCTCGGGCTGCGCGACCTGGTCCTCATCCGCTGCTCGCCCGTCGATTCGTCGGTGGAGGTGTACGCCACGTCGCGCGGCCGCCTCGTGCTCGGTCCGGAGCCCGACCTCGAGGCCATCGCCGGCGGCTCCCGGCGCCCGAGCGTCGGCGCGCTCGCCGCGGTCGACCCGCTGCTGCCGCCGATCGTCCGCGCCGCGCTCACCGGCCCGGAGATCCTGCGGCTGCCGCTCGTGTTCAAGGACGAGCTCCTGGGCCTCGTCCTCGCGAGTCTGCCGCCGGGGTGTGCGGCCCCCGATCTCGACTTCGCGGACGCGATCGCGAGCCAGACGGCCGTCGCGCTCGCGAACGTCGGCCTGTACGAAACGGTCCACCGTCACGAGATAGAGCTTCGCGAGCTGTCGGAGCGCCAGGTGCAGATGCGCGAGGACATGCTGCGTGGCGTGTCACGCGACCTCCACGACGGCCTCGGCCAGGCGCTGGCGGCGATCAAGTTCGACCTCGGATCGATCGAGCAGACCGACGACGCGACGAATCCGGCCGCGCTCCGGGAGCGCGTCCGCGGCGTGCAGGCGCAGGTGACCGAGCTCATGCAGGAGGTGCGGCGCATGTCGCAGCTCCTGCGGCCGACGATGCTGGACGACCTGGGGCTGATCCCCAGCCTGCGGCTCCTGGTCGAGAGCATCGGCGCGCGGGCCGGCGTCGCCATCACGCTGAGCGCGCCGACGGTCGAGCGCCGCCTGCCGCCGGCGATCGAGGTGCTCCTCTATCGCGTGACGCAGGAGGCGCTCACCAACATCGTGCGGCACGCCCAGGCGCGAAGCGCCCGCGTCGACCTCACCCTCGGAGCCACGCACGCGATGCTCACGATCAGCGACGATGGCATCGGGTTCGACGTGGAGGAGCTGCGCCGCCGCCCGACGCCGAGCGGGATGGGTCTCCTCGGCATGCGCGAGCGCGTGGCGTACCATCGCGGATGGATCGACATCCGGTCGCGGCCGCGCGAGGGGGTGTCGATCACGCTGCGGATTCCGATTGATGCCGCGTGATGCGGGCGTCGGTGGCGCGAGGCCGGGGGCGAGGCTTCGGCTTCGGCTCCGCCGCGCGGGAAAACATTCGGCGCGTCTCGGCCCGGCATTTCGTCGCGCCGCTTCGCAGGCGCCTCCGCCTCGCCCCCGGCCTCGCGACGCTGCGCTCGCTCGGCTGGCGCGTCCGCGCGCGCGTGGGACGCCTCGCGCGGCGGCGGCTGCCTTGGAGGTGGTGGAGGGTGTGCCAGTCGGCGATGGAGAGGCGCGGGTATTCCTGGAAGCGGGGGCCGTCGAGCACCGTCGGGATCCAGGCTGGTTTGTAGCGGAGCATGAGCTGGACGTGCTCGGGGGAGGATCGGGAGCTGCGCGCCGCACGACGGCCGCGTGCGCGCATGACGGCGTGATGGCAGCGGAGGTGCCGTCGTCCGGTCACCCGCAGCGTGTCGCGCCGGCCCATGACGTTGCACGTGACGGCGCCGGTCGTCTTCCGGCAGATCGAGCAGTAGCAGAACATGAACGGATAGGGCGTGTCCGACTCGACCCGGAACGCGACCTTGCCGCACTGACACGATCCGCGCAGGCGCAGGTGCCGAACATCACGCGCGCCGCGCCGCGGCGCGGCGTCAAGACGGCAGCCGCCGTCTGGTTGACCCGCCGACGACGCTCCGGGTACGACACGTCCCCGTGCCGGACTCCGAGCGACCATCGACCCGGCGTCCGCTCGACCTCCGCACGAAGATCTTCTACGGCCTCGGCTCGGTCGCGTTCGGCGTCAAGGACAACGGCTTCGCCTTCTTCCTGCTCCTCTACTACAACCAGGTGCTCGGTCTCGCGGAGGAGCGGGTCGGATTCGCGATCATGGTGGCCCTCGTCGCCGACGGCCTGATCGATCCGTTCATCGGCTACCTCTCGGATCACCTGCACTCGCGCTGGGGCCGCCGCCATCCGTTCATGTACGCGTCGGCGCTGCCGGTCGGGCTCGCGTACTACTTCCTGTGGCGGCCGCCGGCGGGGCTCTCGCCGGGCGCCCTCTTCGCGTACCTCCTCGCGATCGCGGTCCTCGTCCGGGCCCTCATCGCCTGCTACGAGATCCCGAGCTCGTCGCTCGTCGCCGAGCTGACGGATCAGTACGACGAGCGCACCTCGATTCTGTCCTACCGCTACTTCTTCGGCTGGTGGGGTGGCCTCGCCATGGCCGTCCTCGCCTACACCGTCTTTCTGCGCTCCGATCCGGCCCATCCGACGGGCGTGCTCAATCCCGAAGGGTATCACCGGTACGGCTTCGCGGCCGCGATCATCATGGTGGTCGCGATCCTCATCTCGGCCACCGGGACGCACCGCTTCATCCCGCACCTGCGCCGGCCGCCGGCGAGCCGCCATGCAGGCGGCATCGTCGGCGAGCTGCGGCAGACGCTCGCGAACCGCTCGTTCCTCGTGCTCTTCGCCGCGGCGGGATTCGCCGCGATGGCGTCGGGCATCACGGCGGCGCTCGGGATCTACTTCAACACGTTCTTCTGGGAGCTCAGCTCGGAGCAGATCGGCGTGCTGGCGATGCTGAACTTCGTGTCGGCGGCGATCGCGCTCGCCGTCACGCCGGTACTGTCGCGACGCTTCGGCAAGAAGCCCGCGGCGATCGCGATCTCGCTCGTCGCCATCGCCATCGGTCCGCTCCCCGTGACGTTGCGGCTGCTCGGGTGCTTTCCCGCGAACGGCTCGCCGGCGCTCCTGCCGACGCTGGCGCTCTGGAGCACGATGTTCGTGACCCTGTTCATCGTCTCCAGCATCCTCTTGACGGCCATGCTCGCCGACGTCGTCGAGGAGAGCGAGATCACGACCGGCAGACGATCCGAGGGCGTCCTCTTCGCGGCCAACGTCTTCATCCAGAAGGCCGTCTCCGGGATCGGGATCTTCACCTCGTCGCTGATCCTGGGCGCGATCGGTTTTCCCCGCGGGGCCAAGCCGGGCGCCGTCGACCCGACCATCGTCCGCAACCTGGGGCTCGTCTACACGCCTCTGCTCGTGGTGTTGTTCCTCGTCTCGACCGGGTTCGTGGCGCTCTTCCGCATCGACCGCGACACGCACGAGGCCAACCTGCGAAGGCTATCGAAGAGATAGCCCCTGGCTTGCGCCGGTCCCGCCGATCGGCCCTACTGCGCCCCGCCCATGGCGGGTGGATTCGAGGCGGCGGTCGACCGAGCGTGCGGCCGGTGGGTGGCGTTCGTCGACCGGCGTCCGGCGGCGGTGCTCACCGTGGTGGCCGTCGTGACGGTCGGGCTCGGTGTGTTCGCCGCGCTCACCATGGGGATCAACGCCGACCCGCGCAGCCTCGTGAACCCACAGCTCCCGTTCCAGATCCGGCAGCGCGAGCTGGGCAAGGTCTTCCACTCGCTCGCCGACGGCATCCTCATCGTGGTCGACGCCGACAGCCCGACGGCGGCGGGGCGCACCGCGGACGCGCTGGGGGCGAAGCTGGCGGCGCGCACCGACCTCTACTCCGAGGTGGACGTGCCCGGCGGCGGCCCGTTCTTCGCGAAGAACGCGCTCCTCTATCTCACGACCGATCAGCTGGAGGACCTGACCGACCGCCTCTCGCACGTGCAGCCGTTCCTGGGCGCGCTGGCGCGCGACCAGAGCCTCGTCGGCGTGGCGGATCTCCTGCGCATGGCGCTCGAGGCGCAGCACGAGGGGAGGGCGACGGGGCTCGATCTCGCGCCGGCCCTCGATCGCGTGAGCGTCGTCGTCGAAGCGGTCGCCGCGGGACGTCGCGCGCCCGATCCCTGGGGCGCGGCCATCATGGGCGCCGCGCTGCCCGCCGAGGCGCGCCAGCGCATCGTAGCGGTGCGACCCGCCCGCGACCTGGGTGAGATCGCGCCCGACGCGCCGGAGCTGGAGGTCGTCCGCGCCACCATCCGCGAGCTCGACATCGGGCCCGAGCACGGCGTGACCGCCCGCATCACCGGCGAGCCCGTGATGAACGGAGAGGAGCTGGGGGCGGTCGCCCGCCAGACGGTGCGCGTCGCCGTCGTCTCGACGATCCTGTTCACGGTGGCGGTGGTCTTCGCGCTGCGCTCGACGCGCACCGTGATGGCCCTCGTGGGGAGCCTGCTCGTGAGCCTCGTGTGGTCGAATGGCATCGCCGCCGCCACCGTGCGGGACCTCAACATCATCTCGGCGGCGTTCAACGTCCTGATCGTCGGCCTCGGGGGCGAGTTCGGGATCCACTTCGCGATGCGGTACATCGAGCTGGTTTCGAAGGGCCGCCGCCGCACCGAGGCCCTCGTCGAGACGGCACAGTCGATCGGCGGCTCGCTCCTGTCGAGCGCGTGCACGACGTCGATCGGTTTCTTCATCTTCGTGCTGACCGACTTCACCGGCGTGGCGCAGCTCGGCATCATCTCCGGCGCCGGCATGTTCGCGTCGCTCGCGAGCACGATGACCGTGCTGCCGGCCATCCTCGCGCTCGGCGCCACGGAGCCGCGCGTGTCGATGCAGGAGCTGCCGCCATGGCTGGCGCAGCTCGACCGCGTTCCCATCCGTTTCGCCTGGCTGATCCGACCGGCGTCGATCCTGCTCGCGGTCGGGGCCGTCCTCCTGCTGCCGCGCATCCACTTCGACTACAATCCCTCGCGCCTCCACGACCCGAACCAGGAATCGGTGGTCGCCTTCCAGGAGCTGCTCGCCCGCAGCGACGCCTCGCCGTGGACCGCCGACGTGATCGCGCCGTCGCTCGACGCCGCCACGACGATCGGCAAGAAGATCGCCGCGCTCCCGGCGGTGGCCGAGACGCGGACCATCCTCGACTACGTGCCGAAGGACCAGGACGAGAAGCTCTCGATCCTCGAGACCGCCGCGTACTTCGTGCCCGCGACGATCACGCCCGGCCCGCCGCGCACTGACGGCGAGCGCCGCGCGTCGCTCGCGAAGCTCGCCGAGACGGCGGGCGCGACCACGGCCGGCGCCCTCGCGCCGGCCGCCACACGGCTGAAGACGGCGATCGACGGCCTTCTCGCCCATGCCGGTCCCGACACGCTCGGGAGCCTCGAGAAGGACCTCGTCGGCTCGCTGCCCGAGCAGATCCGCGACCTGGCGCGGCTCGTGAAGCCGTCGCACGTGCAGCTGAAGGATCTCCCGCCGACGCTCACCCGACAGATGCTCGCCCCGGACGGCCGCGCGCGCGTGCAGGCGTTGCCGCGCAACGACATCTCGGACGGTCGCGCCCTCGAGCGGTTCGTCGCCGAGGTTCGCGGCGCCGCGCCGGACAGCGCGGGACTCGCGGTCTACGTCGTCGAGTGGTGCCGCGTGGCCTGGCAGGCGATGCTGTGGGCCCTCATCGGCGGCGTCGCGTGCATGGCGCTGCTGCTCGTCGTCTTGTGGCGCAGCGTCTGGGACATGGTCCTCGCCTTCTTCCCGCTCGCCCTGGCCGCGGCGCTCACCTGCGCCTCGCTCGTCGTGCTCGGTACGCCGTTCAACTTCGCGAACGTCATCGTCCTGCCGATGCTGATCGGCATGAGCATCGACAGCGGCGTCCACCTCGTGCACCGGCATCGAACGAACGAGCAGGAGGACGTCCTCGGCACGAGCACGGCGCGCGCCGTCTTCTACTCGGCGCTCACCACCATGCTGTCGTTCGGGAGCCTCGCCTTCGCGCCGCACCGGGGGATCGCGTCGATCGGGCTGCTCCTCACGATCGGCGTGGGGCTGGTGCTCGTCTGCTACGTCGTCGTGCTGCCGGCCGTGCTCGAGTGGGACGATCGCCGGCGGCGATCAGGGTAGGCAGCCGCAGGTTCCCGTCGCCGCGATCGCCTGACACGTCGATCCGGTCGGACAGCCGGGGTCGCCGCACGTCGGGTACGTGCCGCCGCACGCCGTCGGGACGCAGCTCGGCGTCTGGAAGATGGGTGGCCCGATGCAGAAGCTGCCCACCGGGCAGCCGCCGCACGGATCGACCGGCGGCTGCGCGAGACACTCGCAGAAGTCGAAGTTGCCGATCGGAAGGCCGATCGAGTTCGCGTAGCAGGTGAGACCGGCCGGGCAGGTCCCGCCGCACACCGGGAACGTGTCGCCGCATGCGACCGTACCCGCGGGCAGGCAGCCGCAGGTCGGGAGCGGGAAGCCGCCGACGCTGCCGCACTCCTGGCCCGCCGGACACTCGCCGTTGCACACCGGCCACGTGTCGCCGCACGGCTGGGCCGCGTCGATGCACTGACAGGTCGTGAGGTCGCGCGTTCCGCACGCGGAGCCGTCGAGACACGTTCCGCCGCACGTCGGCGCATCGAAGCTGTCGACGCACGTCGGGCCGCCGAGGCTCGTGTTCGAGCAGTCGGGAATGCTCGTTCCGTCCGCGTCGCGCCCGAAGAAGAGGTGGCTGCCGTCGTGGCGGATCGTCGACGCGTCGAAGAGCGCGCAGTTGCGGGTGCTGCCCATCGTGATGCGGATGCCGATCGCGCCCTGTCGGCCGGCGAGCGGCAACCCGACGCCGAACGCGCGGATGCGGATCGCGCGCCCCTTCTTCAGGAGCAGCGAGAAGACCGGCGACACGCCGTCGGGCGCGAGCTTGTTCACGAACTTGAACGTCGCCGGCGAGCCGTCGCGCACGAGCCAGCCGACCGCCGGCGGAACGAGCAGCGTGCCGACGCCCTCGTTCTGCGAGAAGAGCTCGATCGTGATGCCGCCCGGCGTGCCCGACGCGGGATCGTCGGCGCTTCCGATGTCCGGGATGAGGAGCTGGGGGTCCTTGGCGAGGAAGAGCAGCTTCTCCTCGCCGGCCGCCGTCCGCCGCAGGATCAGCTTCCGGGCCGAGACGGGCTGATCCGCCGCGCCGACCTCCCCGGGCACGAGAAGCGCGAGCACCGCCGACACCAGGAGCGACCTGGAAAACCCCATCGTGGCCGAGAAGGTAAGCCGGCGCTCGAAGGCCCGTCAAGGGAAAAAACGGCCAAGGCTCGCCTGCTTACCGCTCTCCGGCATATCAAAGGGGGCACGAGGAGAAGCCTGCCATGCCGCAGAACGTTCCTGCCTTCCGATTCAGCGACGATGCCTTGCGGGTTCGCCAGTTCATCTACGACCATTGGTGTAGAGACGGGCGCGCCCCCAATCTGCGCGAGGCCCACGAGGCGACGGGACTCGGGCGCGGCCGCCTGATCGAGGTCTATCGCGAGCTGGACCTGGGTCTCGTCATCACGATCCATCAGGAGACCCAGAACGTGAACATCCTCAAGTGCCAGCCGTTCTCGAGCTATCCGAGCCAGGTGGCGGTCGGGATCGACGGGCGCTTCCACTGCTGGGCCGGGTGCGCGATGGAGTCGATCGCGATCTCGCGCATGCCGCCGTTCGCGGGCAAGGAGCTGACGCTCGAATCGTACTGCGCGTGTTGTCTCGCGCCGGTCGAGATCCGCGTGCGCGACGGCGCGATCCTCGCGGCCATGCCGGCCGCGCCGTTGATCCACGTGAGCACGAGTCCGCGCGAGTGGAACACGACCGACATCGTCTGCATGTGCGATTCGATGAACTTCGTGATCGACCCCGATCATGCGCTCGCCTACGAGAGGCAGGTGGCGAGGCGAGGGGTCGTGCTGACGCTCGATCAGGCGCGCCGCTTCGTTTCGGGCACGGCCGAGAGCCGCATGCACCGCTACGACTGGGAGCCCGTGCCGCTGATTCCGGCGCGCGTCATCGCAGGGCTCAAGGCACTTGGTGTGGACCTGAGCAACTGGGGGGCGTGAGCGGCGAGTCACGCGGCTGACGCGCCGCCGCGCTCGACACTCGGCGGGTCGGGCGGAACCATGATCCCGGGGAGAACCGGGGCATGCGTCGTGGGAACCTGCGTGCGCTCGTCGTCGTGTCGGCGCTGGTCGTCGCAATCGCGAGTGGCCGCGCCCGCGCGGGCGACGCGGACGCGCCCGGCATGCGCGCGTACGTCGATCCCCGGACCGGCCAGCTGATGGACCATCCGCCACCGGGCGAGCCGGCGCCGGCGGCGACGCCGGCGCAGAGCCGATCGGGCGTGGGGCTCGTCGAGACGCGCGCGGCGGGCGGCGGCATGGAGGTCGACCTGCAGGGCCGCTTCCAGAGCCCGCTCGTCGCGACGGTCGGATCCGACGGGACGCTGCACATGCACCACGCGGACGGCGCCGAGTAGCAGGGAACGTCCGTGCGTACGACCGGTCGCTTCATCGTCCCGCTGGTGCTGCTCGCCGCGCTCGCCGTCGCGGGCAACGCTCCCGCGGCGACCGTCACGGTGGTGAACCTCGACGGGGCCGGCGAAGGGTTCAACGACGCGACCGTGGTGAGCCCGGTGGGCGGGAACTCGGCCACGACGCTCGGCGCGCAGCGCCTGGCCGCGTTCCAGGCGGCGGCGGACGTCTGGGGCGCGGAGCTCGACAGCGCCGTCACGATCCGTGTCGGTGCGCAGATGGATCCGCTCACGTGCAGCGCGTCCAGCGCGGTCCTCGGTCAGGCCGGGCCGACGACGGTGCACCGTGACTTCGTCGGCGCGCCGGTCGCCAACACCTACTATCCGCAGGCGCTCGCCAACAAGCTCGCGGGCTCGGACCTGTCCGTACAGGACGACATCTCGGCGACGTTCAACAGCGCCATCGGCACGACGTGCAGCTTCCCGAACGTCTGGTACTACGGCCTCGACGGCAATCCGCCCGGCGGGCAGATCGACTTCGTCGCGGTCGTCCTGCACGAGATCGGGCACGGCCTCGGCTTCCTTACCTTCGTCAACACCTCGACGGGCGCCCGGCTGAACAACCGCGACGACACCTACATGCGCAACCTCGAGGACCACAGCACGGGACTCCTGTGGTCGGCCATGAGCGACGCCGAGCGCATGGCGTCGGCGATCGACACCAACGACCTCCACTGGGTGGGCGCCGCCGTGGTCGCGAACAGCGGCATCCTCTCGGCCGGTCGCCACGCGAGCGGCCACGTCGAGATGTACGCGCCGAATCCGATCCAGAGCGGGTCGTCGGTCTCGCACTTCGGCACGTCGTGCAGCCCGAACGAGCTGATGGAGCCGATCTACACCGGCCCCCTCCACGTGACGTCGCTCGCGCGCCATTTGATGACCGACATCGGCTGGGGCAGCGGCTTCGCCTCGACGACCACCACGTCGTCGACGACCAGCACGAGCTCGTCGACCTCGACCACCTCGACGTCGAGCACCACGACCACCAGCACGTCGACCACCACGAGCTCCACGACCTCGACGTCCACGACGACCACCTCGTCGACGAGCAGCTCGACCAGCACGACGACGTCCTCGACCACGAGCACCACGACGTCCACGTCGACGACGTCCACGACCTCCACCTCGACGAGCACGAGCTCGACGACGAGCACCAGCACCACGTCGACCAGCACGACGTCGACGACCAGCACCAGCACGTCGACGACGTCGAGCACCTCGACGAGCGTCCCGACGACGTCGAGCACCACGACGACCAGCTCGTCGACCTCGAGCACCACGAGCACCAGCACCACGTCCACGACGTCGTCGACCTCGACGACCACCAGCACGACCGTGCCCACCACCTCGTCGTCGACGAGCACGTCGACGACCTCGACGACGTCGACCAGCTCCACGACCTCGAGCACGAGCAGCACGAGCACGACCTCGTCCACCACGACGTCGACGAGCACGACGTCGAGCACGACCACCTCGACCACGACGACGTCGAGCACGACCTCCAGCACGTCGACCACGACGTCGACCTCCTCGACCACCACCACGTCGACCTCGACGTCCACCTCCACCTCGTCGACCACGTCCACCTCGACCTCGACGAGCAGCTCGACCACGACGCTGCCGGGCGTGGCCGACGTCTGTCCGCCCGCGCCCCTCGCCGGATGCCGCTCGAGCGCGTCGCAGCACGCGACGCTCCTGCTGCGGGACTCGACGGACGACCGGAAGGACGCGCTGCGGTGGAAGCTCACCCGCGGCGCGAACGCGACGCGGAGCGCCTTCGGCGATCCGATCGGCGGGTCGTCGGCGGTCCGGCTGTGCGTGTACGACGCGTCGGTTTCGCCGCAGCCGCTCGTCGTCGGCGCGGTGCCCGCGGGCGGCACCTGCGGCACGAAGCCGTGCTGGCGCGGCCTCGGCAGCAGCGGCTACCGCTACAAGGACCGTGCGGGATCGTCCGCCGGCGTGACGGATCTGAAACTCCGCACGTCCGCGAGCGGCGAGGCGCAGATGGTGGCGAAGGCGAAGGGCCTCAAGCTCCCCATGCCCGACCTCGGGCTCACGCTGCCGGTGACCGTGCAGCTCGTGACCGGCGACGGAACCGCCGCCGAGTGCTGGGAGAGCACGTTCGAGTCGGCGACGAAGAACGACGCCACGCAGTTCCGGGCCACGTCGCCATAGGGCGACCCGCCGTCAGCGCGGCAGGCCGAGGATGCGCTGCGCGATGACGTTGCGCTGGATCTCGGAGGTGCCGCCCATGATCGTCTCCGAGCGTGCGTAGAGGAACTGCCGTGGAATCGTGCCGGCCCCGAGCGCGAGATCGCCGTCGCGGAGCGCGCCGTACGGGCCGAAGAGCGACATGGCGAGGTCCTGCAGGCGCTGATCGGTCTCGCTGCCCAGCACCTTCTCCATCGAGCTCTCGTTGCCCGGGTGCCCCAGGCGCAGCAGGTTCGTGAGGCTGCGGTAGCCCGAGAGCCGCAGGATCTCCACCTCGATGTGGGCCTGCGCCAGGCGCTGGCGGACGGCGGGATCGCGCAGCTTCGCGCGCGTCGCCGGGTGCTCCTTGGCGAGCTGGAGGAGCTGCGTCAGGCTGCGGCGGATCTTGCGCTGGAAGACGAAGGTCCACATGGGACCGCGCTCGTGCTGCACGATGCCCATGGCGGTGTTCCATCCACTGCCGGGCGCCCCGAGGAGGTTGGCCGCCGGCACGCGGACGTCCTCGAAGAACACCTCGCAGAACTCGGCGTCGTCCGTCATCTGACGCAGCGGGCGGACGCTGATGCCCGGCGTCTTCATGTCGACGAGGAGCAGGCTGATCCCCTTGTGCTTCGGGGCGTCGGGCTCGGTGCGGCAGAGCAGGAAGCACCAGTCCGCGATGTCGGCGTGGCTCGTCCAGACCTTCTGGCCGTTCACGACGTACTCGTCGCCGCGCCGTTCGGCGCGCGTGCGAAGCCCCGCGAGGTCGGACCCGGCGCCCGGCTCGGAGAATCCCTGGCACCAGAGCTCCTCGCCGTTCACCATCTTGGGAAGGAAGCGCCGGCGCTGGGCCTCGGTCCCGTGCTGGAGCATCGCGGGACCGATCAGGTCGACGTAGGACTGCGCCGGCGGGCGCGGCGCGCCGATCTCGTCGAGCGCGAAGTCGAAGAACCAGCGCTCGACCACCGTCGCACCTCGCCCGCCCTCGGACTTGGGCCACGAGATCGCGGCCCAGCCGCCCTCGGAGAGCTTGCGCTGCCAGGCGCGCGCGACCTCGATCCACATGGGATCCTCGACCCGCGTCCAGCAGTGGTCGCGACGCCATTCCTCGGGCAGGTTCGCGTCGAGCCAGCGCAGCGCCTCGTCGCGGAAGGCGAGGTCTTCGGGCGAGAACGAGAAGTCCATGGAGGGGCGCGACCCTAGCAGACGACCGGAGCGGTTGCTAAGTCGGCCGCATGGCCAACACCTGCCTCTACCTGCACGAGACGATCGACATCCTCGGTACCGGCTCCGAGCCGTACAAGGCTCACACGGGCAAGCTCGGAACGAACCGGAGCGACGGCGGCGCGCCGCTGGTGGGGACGTGGCAGCAGAGCGGGTCGACGGGCTCCTGGCCGACCGTGATCAACCTATGGGAGATGCGCGGGTGGGACCATTGGCGCGAGATCCTGGAGCGACAGTACACGCGCGCCTCGGGACAGGAGCCGAAGCTGAAGCGCTGGTGGACGGAGGCGACGAAGTTCCGCTCCGGCGGATTCGACCGCATCCTCGAGCCGGCGCCGTTCAGCCCGACGCGGCAGCAGCTCGTCGACGGCCAGGTGCGCGGCCTCGCCATGATCCAGGAGATCGCGACGGTGAAGCCCGGTCGCGCCGAGCGCTACCTCGACGCCGTCGCGTCGCGGTGGCGGGCCGTCGCCAAGCAGCGCGGCCTCACGCTCGCGGGTGCCTTCCGGACGTCGATGCGCGACACCGAGGCGGTGCTCCTGTGGAGCGTGCCCGATTTCGGGACGTACACCCGCCACCTGTCCACGTGCTGGAGCGACCGTGCGGTCCGGCGCTGGACCGAGTATGCGCGCACGTGGCGGGTCGACCATCGCGAGACGCTGCTCGTGCCGAGC
>DATJZY010000123.1 GCA_035577985.1 Candidatus Eisenbacteria bacterium | reverse complement strand
AGCCCCATGCCGCGCACGTCGCCGACGTTCCTCGGGTAGCGGCGCTTCAGCTCCTCGAACCCGTCGCGCAGGATCTTCCCCATCCTCTCGGCGTTGCCGGGAAGGTCCTCCTGCTCGATGATCCCGATCGTCGCGTTCGCGGCGGCGCACGCCACCGGGTTGCCGCCGAAGGTGGAGATCGTCAGTGCCTTCAGCGACGCGGCGATCTCGGGCGTCGCGATGCACGCCCCGAGCGGGAGGCCGTTCGCGATCCCCTTCGCCATCGTCATGATGTCGGGCTCGACGCCGTAGTGCTCGATGCCCCACATCTTCCCGCCCGTGCGGCCGAAGCCCGTCTGGACCTCGTCGCAGATGAAGACGCCGCCGTACTTCTTGACGATGCCGACCGCGATCTCGAAGTACTCCTTCGGCGGCGTGATGAAGCCGCCGACGCCCTGGATCGTCTCGGCGAGGAAGCCCGCGACGCGCCCCGACGTCGTCGTGCGGATCAGCTCCTCGATGTCCTTGGCACAGGCCACGCCGCAGGACGGGTACGTCAGCTTCAGCGGGCAGCGGTAGCAGTAGGGCGACAGCGCGTGCTTGACGCCGGGGACCTGCGTCGGCAGCGGTTTCCACGTCGAGACGGCCGTCAGCGCCTGCGCGAGCATCGAGCGGCCGGAGTACCCGTGGCGCAGCGCGATGATCTCCGTCGACCCCGTGTGGAGCTGCGCGAGCATGACCGCGGTCTCGTCCGCCTCGGTGCCGGACGCCGCGAGGAACGACTGCCGGAGGCGCCCCGGCGTCAGGCGCGCGAGGCGCTCCGCGAGCTCGACGACCGGAAGCGTCGGATAGAGCGTCGAGACGTGCGAGAGGCGCGAGATCTGGGCGACCACCGCCGCGTTGACGCGCTCGTCGGCGTACCCGATCGACACCGTCAGGATGCCGCCGAAGAAGTCGAGGTACTCGTTGCCGTCCGCGTCCCGGATGCGCAGGCCCTTGCCGTCGGTCAGGACGAGCGGCTCCTGGTAGTAGAGGATCGTCGCGGGCAGGATGTACTCCCGGTGCTTGTCGCGCGTCTCGCGCGAGAGCGCGCTCGTCGGGGCCGGGGCCTTCGTCTCGGTGCTCATGGTCGTCGTCCTTTCGCCCCCCTCACCCCCGCCCTCTCCCCCCTCCGGGGGGCGAGGGGGTCCTTGAGCGGTGGACGGGGTGAGGGCGTTCCCTCGCTGCTCAAAACCACCGTGAGATGACCACCTTCTTGTCCGTGTAGAACTCGTACGCGTCGCGGCCGTGCGCCTTCAGGTCGCCGAAGAAGCTGTCCTTCGCGCCGCCGAACGGGAACTGCGCCATCGGGGCCGCGACGCCGATGTTCACGCCCACCATCGAGGCCGTCGCCAGACGCGCGTACTCGCGCGCGGCCTTGCCGCTCGAGGTGAAGATCGAGGTCGCGTTCGCGTTGGGGTGCGCCTGCATCACCGCGATCGCCTCCTCCAGCGTCTGGACCGGGGTGATCGCGGCGACCGGCCCGAAGATCTCGTCGCGGCCGATCGTCATGTCGGGCCGCACGCCGTCGAAGAGCGTCGGCCCGAGGAAGTAGCCGTTCGGCCGGTCCTTCACCGGATTCCCGCGTCCGTCGAGGAGGAGCCTCGCGCCCTCGGCGACGCCCCGGTCGATGTAGCCGACGACCCTCTCGCGGTGCGCGGCGCTGATGACCGGTCCCATGCCGACGCCCGGCTGCGCGCCGTCGCCGACCCTCAGCGCCTTCGCCGCCGCCTCGAGCCGCTCGCGCGCCTCGGCGTGCGCCTTCCCGACCGGCACGAGCACGCTGCCCGCGAGGCACCGCTCCCCGGCGCAGCCGAAGAAGGACTCCGTGATGACGTCGGTCGCGCGCGCCATGTCCGCGTCGGGCATCACGACGACGAAGTTCTTGGCGCCGCCGAGCGCCTGGACGCGCTTGCCGGCGTGCGTCGCCCGCCGGTACACCGCCCTCGCCACCGGCGTCGAGCCGACGAAGGAGACCGCGCGGACGTCGGGGTGGTCGCAGATCGCCTCGACCACGGCGCGGCCGCCGTTGACGAGGTTGACGACGCCGGGCGGCAGGTCGCACCGCTCGAGCAGGCGGGCCATCGCGCGCTGCGTCAGCGGCACCTGCTCGGAGGGCTTCAGGATGAACGTGTTGCCGGTCGCGACCGCGAACGGCAGGAACCAGAGCGGCACCATGGCGGGGAAGTTGAACGGCGCGATCGCCGCGCAGACGCCGATGGGCTGGCGGATCACGTTGGAGTCGATGCCCGGCGCGATGTTCTCGAGGCCGTAGCCCATCATCAGGGACGGCGTCCCGCAGGCGACCTCGACGCACTCGATGCCGCGCCGCACGCTCCCCCGCGACTCGTCGAGCGTCTTGCCGTGCTCGCGCGTCACGATCGCGGCGAG
>DATJZY010000122.1 GCA_035577985.1 Candidatus Eisenbacteria bacterium | reverse complement strand
CACCATGAGTGCAGCGACGCCGTCGTTCATGACCTTGTCGACGGCGGCCGGCTCGAGCAGCCCACGCCGCCCGACCGGGACCTCGACCACGTCGTAGCCGCAGAGCGCGGAGCTGGCCGGATTCGTCCCGTGTGCGCTGGTGGGAATCAACACGCGACCGCGCGGCCCGCCGTGATCGGCGTGGTACGCTCGCACGAGCAGCATGCCGAGCAGCTCGCCCTGGGCACCGGCGGCGGGCTGCAGCGAGACGGCGTCGAGGCCGCTCACGACCGCCAGCGCCCGCTCGAGCTGCCACACCACCTCGAGCGCACCCTGCGCGGCCGCCTCGGGCACGAGCGGATGGAGCGCCGCGAACCCCGGCAGCCGGACCATCGCCTCGTTCACGACCGGGTTGTACTTCATGGTGCACGAGCCGAGCGGGTACATGGTCGTCGCGGCGCTGTAGTTCCACTGCGAGAGGCGGAGGAAATGCCGCAGCACGTCCAGCTCGCCCACCTCGGGCAACCCCGCGAGGTCGTCTTCGCGCCGCAGCTCCGCCGGCAACGATGCGACCGGGTCCGCTATGGGCGCCGATGCGGACCATCCGGAACGCCCGTGCGACCCACGTTCGAAGATCAACGGCTCGGGCAACAGCATCGGCTCAGCCCGCCTGCGCCCGCGCTGCGGGCCCCGCCGGCGTCAACGTCCGCACGAGTCGCTCGACGGCCGGATCGTCGTGGACCTCGGTGACGCACACGAGAAGCGTGTCCATGTACTCGGGCAGCCAGCGTGCGAGCGGATACCCGGGTACGATGCCGTCGCGCGCGACGATCTGCTCCCACGCTCGCGCAGCCCCGGGCGCCCGGACCACGAACTCGTTGAAGAAGGGAGCCGATCCGACGCGCGGCACCCCGACCGCCTCGAGGCGTGCCGCCACCGCGTGTGCACGCCGGTAGTTGGTCTCCGCCAGCCGGCGCAGGCCGTCGCGTCCCAGCATGGACAGGTAGACCGTCACGGCCAGCGCACACAGCCCCTGGTTCGTGCAGATGTTCGATGTCGCGCGCTGCCGGCGGATGTGCTGCTCGCGGGTCGCGAGGGTGAGCACGTACCCGCGCCGCCCCTGCGCGTCGACGGTCTCCCCGACGATGCGACCGGGCATCGCGCGCACGTGGGCGTCGCGGGTCGCGAACAGGCCGACGCCGGGTCCGCCGTACGACACCGGAAGCCCGAAGCTCTGGCCCTCGGCGACGGCGATGTCGACGCCGCACCCGCCCGGCGAGCGGACGTACGCGAGCGCGAGCGGCTCCGGCGTAGCCGTGATCGCAAGCCCGCCGGCCGCGTGCACCGCCGTGGCGGCGGCAGCCACGTTCTCGACGACGCCGAGAACGTTCGGGTACCCGAGCACGACGCACATCGTGTCCGGACCAATCAGCCCCGCGAGCGCCGCCATGTCGGTGCGACCATCGGCGTCGAGCGGGACCTCGCGCAGACGGACGTCGGCGAGCCCCTGGACGTAGGTCGCGAGCGTCTCGCGGTAGTGCGGATGGACGCCGCGGGACACGAGCACCGTCGATCGTCCGGGAACGAGCCGCCGCGCCATCAGCACGGCTTCGGCCGTGGCCGAGGCGCCGTCGTACATGCTGGCGTTGGCGACATCGAGCCCCAGGATCAGGGCCGCGAACGTCTGGAACTCGAAGATCGACTGCAGCGTCCCCTGGCTCACCTCGGGTTGGTACGGCGTGTAGGCGGTTGCGAACTCCGAGCGCAGCAGGATCTGGTTCACCACGCCCGGCGCGAGGTGCGGATACGCGCCGGCGCCGACGAACGTGGCCCCTTCCGTGACCACCTCGTTCTTCGCCGCGAGGTCGCCCAGCGCACGACGCAGGTCCGGCTCGGTCAGTCCCGGGGCCAACCCGATGCGCGCGCGCTCCCGCAGGTGTGCCGGCACGTGGGCGACGAGGTCGTCGATCGATCCGACGCCGATCGCGGACAGCATCGCCGCGACGTCACCGGGCGTGTGGGGCGTGTATGCGCTCATGCGTGATCGGTCTCGACGTGGGCCTTGTACGCGGCCACGTCGAGGAGCGAGGTCGATTGCCCGGGGTTGTCGATCGCGATCTTGATCATCCACCCCGCCCCGTAGGGGTCCTGGTTCACCAGCTCGGGACGCGCGCGCAGCTCCTCGTTCACGGCGACGACCTTGCCGGCCACGGGCGCGAAGAGATCCGAGACCGTCTTGTTCGACTCCACGACGCCGAACGTCTGTCCCTGCGTCAGCGTCGCACCGACCGCCGGCAGCTCCACGAACACGACGTCACCCAGCGCGTCCTGCGCGAAGTCCGTGATGCCGATCGTGCCCTCGGCTCCGTCGACCCGGATCCATTCGTGATCCTTCGTGTAGCGTAGATCGTCCGGTGTCTTCATGGTCGCTCCTCTACCGCCGCCGTCGATAGAACGGCCGCTCTACCACACGGGCGGGGACACGTCGCCCTCGGATGTCGACAGCGAGCGCCGTCCCCGGCGCCTCGAATCCACGCTCGACGTAGGCGAGCCCGATGCACGTCCCTAGGGTCGGCGACTTCGTGCCGCTGGTCACCTGCCCCACCCGGCGCTCGCCGCTCCACACCTCGAAGCCGTGGCGCGGGATGCCCGCCTCCGCGAGCTCGATGCCGACGAGCCGGCGCGGGATGCCGCGCTCCCGCTGCGCGCGAAGGGCGGCGCGGCCGATGAAGTCTCCCTTGTCGAGCTTCACGACCCATGCGAGGCCCGCCTCGAGCGGCGTCGTCGTGCGGTCCATGTCGGTGCCACAGAGCGCGAGCGCGGCTTCGAGGCGCAGCGTGTCGCGCGCGGCGAGTCCACACGGCATGCCACCCACCTCCTCGGCGCCCTTCACGACCGCCCGCCAGAGGGCGACGAGGCCCGCCGTTCCCACGAACAGCTCGAAGCCGTCCTCGCCCGTGTATCCCGTCCGCGCCACGAACGCGTCCTCGCCCGCGACGCGGCCCGTGCGGATGGTGAAGGGACGTATGCCCGGCACCTCGATCGTGGTGAGCTTCCGGAGCACCTGCTCGGCCATCGGCCCCTGAAGCGCCACGAGCCCCGTCTCGGCGCTGCGGTCGACGACCGTGACGTCGGCCGGACACGCTCGACGGATCCACTCGAGATCGATCGCCGTGTTGGCGGCATTCACGACCAGGAGCAGGCGATTCGCCGCCAGGCGGTACACGATCAGATCGTCGATCACGTGGCCGCCGTCGTCGCACAGCACCGTGTATTGCCCGTCGCCGTCGCCGAGGCGCGCAACGGCGTTCACGGTGAGGCGGTCACAGAACGCGATCGCCCCGGCGCCGCGCAGCTCGACCTCGCCCATGTGGCTCACGTCGAAGACGCCGCACCGCTCTCGCACGGCGCGATGCTCCTCTGTCGCGCCGCGATAGGACACGGGCATCTCCCAGCCCCCGAACTCGACCATGCGAGCGCCGAGCGCCCGATGCTCGTCGTAGAGGGCGGTACGCTGCGGCATCAGGCCGCGCGCGATGCTGCCGACCACTCGGCGGCGGTTATCGTGTTGACGAGCAGCATCGCGACCGTCATCGGCCCCACGCCGCCCGGCACCGGCGTGATGAAGGCCGCGCGCTCCCGCGCCGGCGCGAACTCGACGTCGCCGCAGAGCCTTCCGTCGGGGCCGCGATTCGTCCCGACGTCGATCACGATCGCGCCGGGCCGGATCCACGCGCCTTTCACGAGCCCGATCTGACCGGCCGCCGCGACCACCACGTCGGCGCGCCCGATTTCTTCGCCGAGATCCCGCGTGCGCGAGTGACACATGGTGACCGTCGCGTGCCGCTCGAGGAGGAGGAGCGCCATCGGCTTGCCGACCAGCACGCTCCGGCCGACCACGACCGCGCGCGCCCCCTTCAGCTCCGTTCGCGTCTCGTCGATGAGCCGCATGACTCCGAGCGGCGTGCACGACCGCAGCCCCGGCGCACCGGCCAGGAGCTTGCCCTGGCTCACCGGATGCAGGCCGTCGACGTCCTTCGCGGGCGGAATCGCCTCGATCACCGCCTGCGCGTCGAGCCCCTTCGGGAGCGGGAGCTGGACGAGGATGCCGTGCACGTCGGCGTTCCCGGCGAGCGACGCGACGAGCGCCAGCAGCTCGCGCTGCGTGGTCGTCGCGGGCAGCCGGTGTCCGAACGAGCGGATACCCACCTCGGTGCACGCCTTCTGCTTGTTCCCGACGTAGACCTGGGAGGCGGGATCGTCGCCGACGAGAACGGTCGCCAGCCCTGCGACGGTGCCGCGCGCGGAAAGGGCTTCGACGCGCGCCCGCACCTCCTGCCGCACCGCCGCCGCGACTGCCTTGCCGTCTATGAGCGCTCCCACCAAACCCTGCCCGCGTGGCTTTTCTACCGAAGCGGCGACGGCCGAAGCAAGGCCGTGAGGCCATTTTCGGCCTGTTTGCGACCGGCCCGAGATGTCCGCACAATCTCGGCAGTAGCAGGTTCGGAGGCCCCATCAAGGTCCAGACCGGAAGCCTGACCGCGCTCTTCCACGAGCTCGTGCAGCACGCGCTGCACGCGCAGGGAGTCGCCTCCTCGGAGACGACCGAGTTCTACCTCGTCCACCTGCTCGAGCGCTTCGCTCGCCCGGGGCGACCCGACCTCCTCGACCCGCCGCTCGCGGTCGACTACCTGCGCGCGGGCGAACTGCCGCCCGCGCAACGTTTCGACACCTTGCGCCGCGTGGCGGACACCGCGCTCTTCGTGACCGGCATCTTCATCGACTCGCTCGACCGCAGCCTCGTCGGGCCCGGCTACTACGCGTCGCTCGGACGCACCGCGTACGCCCGGCTCTCGGGCGAGATGGCGCGCGGGGGGCTCTCACAATCGTTCGTCGAGCTGGCCGACCGCTTCCTCGACTTCGTACGCGTGCTCGGCGAGATCAGCGAACTCGAGCTCTTTCGCCGGGACCAGGACGCGGTCCGGCTCTACAAGCGGTGGCTCCAGACGGGCAGCCAGCGCGAGGCCGATCTGTTGATTCGACGGGGGCTGATCCCGATGCGGCCCCCGACCCGCCGTCAGTAGGTCCGCTCGACCTCGGCGGCGCCGCGCACTTCGGCGCGAGCACGGACGGCCTTCGCGTTGCGCGCGACGACGATCGTGAACAGCGAGCGCGGCGAGGTCTTCCACTGGCGCTCGACGTGCAGCGAGCGCCGATCGAGGATGTCGCGAAGCTGGAGCGACGTCGTCCAGCCGAGCCGCCGCGTCATCGGGTCGATCACGCGCTGTACCCTGGCCACCGCGGGATTCTCGCTGCGGAAGTGGTTGATGACCGTGATGAGCCCGCCCGGCTTGCCGACGCGCTGCGCCTCCCGCATGAGGCGTCCAGCATCGGGCACCACGCTCACGACGTGGAACGCCATCACGTAGTCGAACGTGTTGTCGGCGAAGCGCAGGTCGAGCGCATCTCCCTGCTCGAGCGTGATGTGGCGCCAGCCGTTGCGATCGATCCGCTCCTGCGCGCGCTCCAGCATGTCGGGCGCGAGGTCGATGCCGACCACCTGGCAGTGCGACGGATAGGCATCGAGCGAGAGGCCCGTGCCGACGCCGATCTCCAGCACCCGCGCCCCCGGGGGAATCGCGAGTGACCGGATCACCCTGGCGATGCGCGGATAGAACACGCGCCCGAAGAACGCGTCGTAGAGGTGTGAGAACTCGTAGTAGAGCGCGCTCTCGTGCGGTTGCGTGTTTGCCAAGGCCATATGACTCCTCGTCGAGTCGAGTAGAGGCTGCGCCCGAGCGCCGGCTAGCGCCGGTCCCCGGCGCTGGGAGCGGCGGCGGACCTCATGCCGCGGTCGCACTCCAGCGTTCCCGCTTGTAGGAGACGATGTCGGGTTTACGAAAGCGCCACTGGCGGCCACGTTTGAAGGCCGGCAGGACGCTCTTGCGCGCGAGCTCGTTGACGGTGTCCGGGCTGAGATCGAGGATCTCGGCGACTTCTTTGCTGTTCAGCAGGGCCTCGTCCTTCTCCACCATGTCGCCAGGGTCCCGTAGGAATGGCGGAGGTGGTAGCAGGCCCCTCCCGAACGGTCAAGAAACTACTTTTCTCCGGAAAGTCTTCGACTTGCAACGGAAGCGCGCGCCCTACGCGGTGCGCCCGACCTTGCCCTCGAGCCAGATGACGATCGGCGCGGCCACGTAGATCGACGAGTACGTCCCGACGGTGAAGCCGACCAGCAGCGCGAACGCGAAGCTGTGGATCACCGGACCGCCCAGGAAGAAGAGCGACATCGTGACCAGGATCGCCGTGCCGCTCGTGATGATCGTTCGCGAGAGGGTCTCGTTGATCGACCGGTTGACGATCGTGACCAGGGTCTCCTTGCGCATCTTGGTGAGGTTCTCACGAATGCGGTCGGAGATGATGACGGTATCGTGCACCGAGTAGCCGACCACCGTCAGCAGCGCGCTCACGGTCGTCAGATCGAACTCCATGTTGAAGAGCGACAACAGCGCGACGGTGATGAGCACGTCGTGCAAGAGCGCGACGGCGGCCCCGATCCCGAAGCGCAGATCGAAGCGGAACCAGATGTAGATGCCCATGAGCAGCGTCGACGCCAGCACGGCGAGCGTCGCGTCGCGCCAGAGGTCCTTGCCGACCTTCGGGCCCACGGTCTCGACCCGGAGTACTTCGAAGGAGCCCTCGCCGAACTTCGCCTGCAGCCCCGCCTTCGCGTTCGCCGCCGTCGTGGTTTCGTTCTCTCCCTCGGCGGCGAGGAGCCGGATCTGGAACTCCTGGCCGGCACCGCCCACGTCCTGCACGATGAGCTCGCGAACCCCGGGCCCTTCGAGCGCCGCGCGGAGATCGGCCACCGCCGTCGCCTGCGGGAACTTCACGTGGACCAACGTCCCGCCGGCGAAGTCGATCCCGTAGTTGAGGCCCCCCCGCAGGTAGATCGACACGAGTCCGATCAAGATGATGGTCCACGAAAACATGAGCATCGGGCCCATCATGCGGACGAAGTCCACCTTCAGGTTCGATGGGATCAGCTCGACGAAATGAGGGATCGTGGTCGCCGGTTTCGCCACCGCACTTGCCTTGGTAGCCATGCTCGGCATCCCCCTCAGACGCTCACGGTCTTCAAGCGGCCGCGCGACGCGAGCCAGTCGTAGACGACGCGGGTTCCGTACACGCCGGTGGCGAGCGTCGTGAGAATCCCCACGCACAAGGTGACCGCGAATCCACGCACCGGGCCGGTCCCGAACTGGAACAGGATCAGGCCCGATCCGAAGGTGCAGACGTTCGAGTCCAGGATCGCCTGCTTCGCACGCTCGTAGCCTGCTTCGATCGCCGCACGTGGCGACTTGCCGAGGCGAAGCTCCTCCCGAACCCGCTCGAGGACCAGGACGTTGACGTCGACGGCCATACCCGTCGTCAGGACCACACCCGCGATGCCAGGCAGGGTGAGGGTGAATCCTCCCACGGCGAAGACCCCGAGCAGGAGCAGCACGTTCACGATCAACGCGGCATCGGCGATCGCGCCGCCGCCGCGGTAGTAGAACAGCATGAACACGATGACGCCCAGGGCGCCCACGATGAAGGAGAGGCTTCCCTTTCGAATCGAGTCCTTGCCGAGCGACGGGCCCACCGTGCGCTCCTCCTGGAGCTGCAACGGCGCCGGCAGCGCGCCGTTGCGCAGCACGTTCGCCAGGTCCTGGGCTTCCTTGAAGTCGAAGCGACCGCGGATGATCCCGCGCCCCTCGGTGATCGGCGTCTCGATGACCGGAGCCGACTCGACGTACCCGTCGAGCACGATCGCGAGCTGGCGCTGCACGTTGGCGCGCGTCGCGTCGCCGAAGAGCCGCGTTCCCTCCGCGTCGAGCACGAACTCGACGACCGGTCCCTCGAGCGAGCCCCCCGGCGCCACGCGCGCGTCGGTGATGACGTCGCCCGTCATGATCGGTCGTCGCTCGAGCAGGTACTTCGCCTTGCCGCCGCGCTCGTTCGGCGCTCCAGGCAGCACCTGCATCCCGGGTCCCGGCGCGTCGACGGTGCCAGCCTGGGGACCCTGCGCCACGAGCTTGAACTCGAGGACGGCGGTGCGTCCGATCAGGTCCTTTGCCCGCTGCGGATCCTGGATCCCCGGCAACTGCACGACGATCTCGTCGGTGCCCTGCGCGAGCACGGTCGGCTCCGTGACGCCGAACTGGTCGATCCGATTGCGGATCACCTGGAGCGCTTGATCGACGACGCCGGAGCGCACGCGCTCCATCTCCACGGGCGTCAGCTCGAGCGTCAGGTCCGCATCGCCGCTGCTCTCGCCGCTCACGAGGTTCGGGAAGCGGCTCTTCACGATGTCGCGTGCCTCCTGGCGCTTGTCCTTGTTCGCGAGGCGCACCACGAGCTTGCGGCCCTCGCGGTCGACGGTGAACGCGCCGACCTGCGCCGACTTCAGCTCCCGCTCGAGGTCGCGCCCGACGCGATCGATCGTGTTGTCGACCGCCTGCTCGATCCCGACCGTGTACAGGAGGTGCGTACCGCCCTGCAGATCCAGTCCGAGCCGCAAGGACTGCTTCCACGGCCACCAGGCCGGCACCGACGGGGCGAACGTGGGCGCCAGCATCACCAGCGACGCCAGCGACAAGGCCGCGAAGAGCGCGGCTCGATAGGTGACTGATCCCATCAGGACTTCTCCCGTTCCTTCTCCCGGGCCTCCGCCGACGGGGCCGTCAGCACGCGCCCGATCGAGTCGCGATCGACCTGCACCGGCACCTTGGGGGCGATCTCGATCGTCAGGACCTTCTCACCGAGCGCGGTCACCCGTCCGTGGATGCCACTCGAGAGGACGACCTGGTCGTTGCGCTTCAGTCCCGCGACCTGGGATTCCAGGTCCTTGCGGCGGCGCTGCTCGGGCCGGATCAGCAGCATGTAGAAGATGGCGCCGATCAGGACGAGCGGCGCCAGCTGCACCAGCATCGGCGGCGGCCCGGCGGGCTCGCCGCTCTGTGCCCACGCCGTTCCCACGCTAGGCCCACGCCCCCGCCGCGACCGCCGCACGTCCGGGGAACGTCCCCTCGGCGAGTGCCGCGCGGATCTCCCGCATCAGCTGGAGGTAGAAGTGGAGGTTGTGCAGGGTCGCGAGCTGCGCGGCCAGCATCTCGTGCGCGAGGTGGAGGTGGCGCAAGGCTCCCCGGCTGAACCGGCGGCAGGTGTAGCACGAGCAGTGCTCGTCGACCGGCCGTGGATCACGCGCGTGGCAAGCGTTACGGATCATCACCTTCCCGTCCCGGGTGAACAGCATACCGTTGCGCGCGTTGCGCGTCGGCAGGACACAATCGAAGAGGTCATATCCCATGCCCGCGAAGCGAAGCAAATCTCCGGGCGTTCCGGTGCCCATCAGATAGCGCGGACGATCCGCCGGGAGGAGCTTCACCGTCAGCTCGGCGACCCGCGCCGTCTCGCCCGGCGGCTCGCCCACCGACAGGCCGCCAGCCGCGTAGCCGTCGAAGTCGAGGGCGACGAGCTCGGTCGCGCTCGCCGCACGCTGCTCCGGATCGAATGCGCCCTGGACGATGCCGAAGAGCGCCATGTCCTCGCGCCGGCGCGTCGCGCGTCCCCGCGCCGCCCATGCCGTCGTCCGCCGCACCGCACGCGCCACCTCGTGCGCGCTCGCGCCCGCCGGCACGCACTCGTCGAGCGACATGGCGACATCGACGCCGAGCCGCTCCTGCACCGCGATCGCGTCTTCGGGACGCATGCGACCCGCGCGCCCGTCGACGTGGGAGCGATAGCTGACGCCGTCGTCGTCGACGCGGACCAGTCCCGCGAGGCTCATCACCTGGAAGCCGCCGCTGTCGGTGAGGATGGGCCCGTCCCAACCCATCATCCGGTGAAGGCCCCCGAGCGCTTCGACGACCTCCACACCCGGTCGCTGCGCCAGGTGATACGCGTTCGAGAGAACGATCGTCGCGCCCAGCTCGGTCAATTGCGACGGCAGGACGCCCTTCACGCTGCCGTGGGTCGCGACTGGCATGAACGCGGGCGTCTCGACCGTCCCGTGTGCGGTCACGAGCCGACCGAGGCGCGCACCACCCCGGTGGGTGTGGAGGACACTGAACGACGGCCGCGTCATGGCGGTCAGACGATCAGCATCGCGTCGCCGTAGCTGTAGAAGCGGTATCGCGCGCGCACGGCCTCCTCGTATGCCGCACGAACGCGTTCCCAGCCAGCGAGCGCCGCGACCATGGCGAGGAGCGGCGTCCGTGGGAGGTGGAAGTTCGTCAGCATCGCGCCCACGACGCGGAACTCGTGCCCTGGCTGGATGAAGAGGCCCGCCTCGCCCGCGCCCGCGAGAGCGTCCCCTCGCACCGCCGCCGACTCGAGGGCGCGCACCGTCGTCGTACCGACGGCGACCACCCGGCGCTGCTCGCGCAGGGCGCGCCCGATGGCGGACGCCGCGCTCGCCGAAATGGCGTAGCGCTCGGGTGCCATCCGATAGTCCGCCAGGTCGTCGGTGCGGATCGGCAGGAACGTGCCGGGCCCCACGTGCAGCGTGACGAAGACGTACGCCACGCCCGCCTCCTCGAGGGCGCCGAGCAGCGCCGGCGTGAAGTGCAGCCCCGCCGTCGGCGCCGCCACCGCGCCAGGGACGCGCGCGAACAGCGTCTGGTAGCGGTCGAGGTCCGCTGCCGACGGTCCCTCCGGCCGGCGGATGTACGGCGGCAGCGGCACCTCGCCGGCCGTCTCGAGCCACGCGAGCACCGGCCGGCCGACGTCGAGGCGAAGGTGCCAGCGTCCCTCGCCCAGGTCGCGGATCCATTCGCCGCCCCCGTCCGCGAAGTGGACGCGCTCGCCGACGCGCGCGGCGCCCTTGGCCAGCACGGTCCAGATGCCGCGCGACACGTCGACGGGCTCGCACACCAGCACCTCCACGCGTCCGCCCGTCGGCCGCCGCCCCCGTACGCGCGCGGGAATGACCCGCGTGTCGTTGAGCACGAGCAGATCCCCGCGCCGCAGCATGGCCGGCAAGCCCGCGATCCGGTCGTGTCGGATCGCCCCGGTCGCGCGATCGAGCACCAGGAGCCGCGCGGCGCTCCGCTCGGCCGCCGGCTCCTGCGCGATCAGCTCCGGGGGAAGCTCGTAGTCGAGATCGCCGAGGCGCATGCCTCAGGGCCGAGGCGTGCCCTTCCCCAAGAGCGGCCCGATGAGGTCGATCGGGACCGGGAACAGCGTGGTCGAATTGTTCTCGGTCGCGATCTCGGCGAGCGTCTGGAGATAGCGGAGCTGCAGCGTGATCGGCTCCTTCGCCATCACCGCGGCGGCCTCCGACAGACGCTGCGAAGCCTGGAACTCGCCTTCGGCCGCGATCACCTTGGCGCGGCGCTCCCGCTCCGCCTCGGCCTGCTTGGCCATGGCCCGGCGCATCTCCTCCGGGAGATCGATGTGCTTGATGGCGACCTGCACGACCTTGATGCCCCATGGCTCGGTGTGCTGGTCGATGATCGTCTGCAGCTTGCTGTTGATCTTCTCGCGCTCCGCGAGCAGGTCGTCCAGCTCCGCCTCGCCGCACACGCTGCGCAGCGTGGTCTGCGCGATCTGCGAGGCCGCGAACAGGTAGTTCTCGACCTCCGCCACGGCGCGATTCGGCTCGATCACGCGGAAGTAGAGCACCGCGTTCACCTTCACGGACACGTTGTCCTTGGTGATGACGTCCTGCGGCGGCACGTCCATCGTGACGGTGCGCAGGTCGACGCGGACCGCCTTCTCGAGACCGGGAATGACGACCGTGATCCCGGGGCCGCGCGGCCCGACCAGCCGGCCGAGCCGAAACACGACCAGGCGCTCGTATTCGCGCACGATCTTGAGGGCGCTCAGGACCAGCGAAGCAAGCACCAGTACCGCTACGAATCCGCCCGGCATCTCGACCTCCATTTTCAAGTCCGTCTCAGCGTGCGCGACCGGCTGCCGCCCGCACCCGCAGCCGGAGCCCGGCCACGCCCGTCACCTCGACGGGCAATCCCGCGTCGATGTCATGCTCCGCCTCCGCCGTCCAATACTCCCCGTTGACCAGCACCGTCCCGACCGGGGCCAGCCGCTCACGCGCCACGCCCACCGCCCCGATCATGCCCTCGGCGCCGAGGCGCCCCGGCTCGGCACGACGGCGGGCGATCCATGCGCCCACCAGCAGGACGAAGACCGCCAGCCCGCCGCCCGCGCCCAGGATGAGGCTGCGCGCCACCTGCACCTCGTCGCCGGCGGAGTCGAAGAGGAAGAGCGAGCCGAGGATGAGCGCGATCGCGCCGCCCACGCCGACCACGCCGAACGTGGGCAGGAACGCTTCGGCCACGAGCAGCCCCATTCCCAGCACGATCAGCGCGAGCGCGCCGTAGTTGAGCGGCAGGACCTGCATCGCCGTCATCGCAAGGAGGAGACAGATCGCGCCCGCGATGCCCGGGAAGAGCACGCCCGGGTGCGTGAACTCGATGTAGAGGCCGAGCACCCCGGCCATCATGAGGAGGTAGGCGATGTTCGGGTCGGCGAGGACGTTCAGGACGCGCTGCGAGAACCGCATCTCGTAGTCGCGCAGCTCGAGCGGCCGCAGGTGGAGGGTCTGCTTCGCGCCGCCGACGTCGACGGTGCGGCCGTCGGCGCGCGCCGCCACCTCCTCGATGTCCTTCGCGACGAAGTCCACCACCTTCAAACGCGCCGCCTCGTCGGCCGGGGCCGATACACTCTGGCGCACCGCCTTGATCGCCCACTCGACGTTGCGACCGCGCTGCCGGGCGATCGCCTCGCTGAACGACGCCGTGAAGTTCTCGATCTTCTCGCCGAGCGTGCCCTTGATGTCCTCGCCCTGGCCTCCCACCGGATGGGCCGCGCCGATGCTGGTGCCGGGCGCCATCGCGGCCACGTGCGCCGCCATGGTCACGAACACGCCCGCCGAGCCGGCGCCCGCGCCGCTCGGCGCCACGTACACGATCACCGGCAGCGGCGCCGCGAGGATGTCCTTCACGATCGCGCGCGCGGAGGTCAGCAGGCCCCCCGGCGTATCGAGCACGATGACGAGCGCCGCGGCGCCTTCGTCGTTGGCCCGCGCGATCGATTCCTGGATGAAGCCCGCGACCGCCGGGTTGATGGCGCCGTCGACCACGATCCGGCTCACGACCGCGCCGCGCGCCTCCGCGGCGAGACCGAACGCCACCGCCAGCACGACTCGCGTGAGACGCTTCATTTCGACGGCGTCGGCATCCCGAGGACCCGCATCACCTTCTGGATGTCCTCCCACACGAGCCGCTTGTCGCCCGGCGTGCGCAGCAGGTAGGCCGGATGAAACGTCGGCATGAGCATGATGCCGTGGTAGTCGAACCACCGGCCCCGCAGCTGCGTGATCGGCGTCCTCGAGCGAAGGAGGGTCTGGGCCGCGAACTTCCCGAGCGCGACGATCACCTCGGGCCCGATGCTGCGGAGCTGCCGCACCAGGAACGGCTCGCAGGCCGCCACCTCGTCGGGCTCGGGATTGCGGTTCCCGGGCGGCCGGCACTTGATGACGTTGCAGATGTAGACGTCCTCGCGGCGGATCCGCATGCCCTTGGTGATGATCTCGGTGAGGAGCTGTCCGGCGCGACCGACGAACGGCTCGCCCTGCGCGTCCTCGTCGGCGCCGGGGCCCTCGCCCACGAAGACGAGGCGGGCCTTCGGACTCCCCACGCCGAACACGAGGCGCGTGCGGTGCGGCGCCAGCTTGCAGCGCTGGCAGTCGCCCAGATCGCCACGCACTGCTTCGAGGGTCTCCTCGCCCAGCTGCGTGCCCAGGGCGATCTGCTCCGGCGCGACGCGCGTCACGGGGTCGTCGACGACCGGCGGCGCGGTCGGCACGGCCACCACCGGGGCTCCCGGCGGCACGCCCTCGACGCCGAGTGCGCGCTGGTAGTCGACGTGGGCCAGTAGCGCACGCGCGAGGTCGCTGCACTCGTCTTGTGACCCCACCGGCCGCATTGTAGAGTTTTCCCGCGATGATGCTAGCCGGCCTCGCAGCGGTCGTCGTGCTCCTGTGGCCGGGTGACGCCCACGCGTGGGGCCCCGTCACGCACCTCGTCCACGGCGCGCGCGTGCTCGGCGATCTCACTGCGCTCACGGGGCCGCTCGAAGAGCTGCTGGGCGCGCATCGTCTCGCCTATCTGTACGGTTGCGTCGCCGCGGACATCTTCCACGCCAAGAAGTACACGCGCAGCCTCTACACGCACTGTCACTGCTGGCCGGTCGGGTGGCAGATCGTCGAGAGCGCGAAGAACGAGCGCGAAGAGGCGTTCGCCTACGGCTACCTCTCGCACCTCGCCGCCGACGTGTACTCGCACAACCACTACGTCCCGGTGCAGCTCGTGCTCTCCTTCGAGGCGCGCTCCCTGCGGCACATCTACTGGGAGGCACGCTTCGACGCGGCGCAACGCCGTGATCAGTGGCGATTGATCCGCTCCGTGCTCCGCCACCGGTATACCGACCTCGATCGCCTGGTGAGTCGCGTGGTCGAGCGCACCCTGTTCTCGTTCAAGACCAACAAGCGGATCTTCAACTCGCTGATGGCGCTGCAGCAGCTCGGCCAGTGGCAGGCGATGGTGCGCGGCCTCGGCGAGCGCTCGCGCTACCCGCTACCGGGGGCCGAGGTCGAACGCTTCAACACGGTGTGCGTGAGCGCCATCCAGGACCTCCTCCTCCATGGGCAGGAGAGCGCGTGCCAGCACGCCGATCCGACCGGACATCAGGCGCTCGCGCAGGCGAGCGCGCTCCGCGCCAAGCTCCGCGCGCTCAAGGCGAAGGGCGAGGTCCCCGTCGCGATCGCCGACGAGCTGCGCGCGCTCCGGCCACCCGCCGCGTAACCGGCGCGGGCCGGCGACGGGCGGCGCCCTGGCGGCGCTGCACGAACCAGTCGAGGATCCGGGCCGCGACCTCGTCCTTCGGAAGCACGGGTAGCACCTCGTCACCGCCGGCGGCGTCGATCAGCCGCACGACGTTCGTGTCCGATCCGAAGCCGGCACCCTCCGCGGTCACGTCGTTGGCCACGACGAGGTCGAGGCGCTTCTCGCGAAGCTTGCGCCGCGCCTCCGTCACCAGGTCGTGCGTCTCGGCCGCGAACCCGACGACGACGCGGTCACGCTTGGCGGCGGCCAGGCCGGAGATGATGTCCTCGTTGCGCGCGAGCTCGAGCGCCAGGTGGCTCGACGACTTCTTCACCTTTCGCTCCGCCGGGCGCGCCGCGCGGTAGTCGGCGACCGCCGCCGCCATCACCAGGAGGGTGGCGCGCGGGAACTCGGACCGCAGGGCCGCCGCCATCTCGCGCGCGCTCTCGACCGGGATCGTCCGCACGCCGGGCGGCGGCGGAAGCGCGACCGGCCCGCTCACCAGCGTCACCTCGGCGCCCCGGCGGCGCGCGACGCGCGCGATCGCGTAGCCCATCTTGCCGCTCGAGTGGTTGGTGAGGTAGCGCACGGGATCGATCGCCTCGCGCGTCGGTCCCGCCGACACGAGCACGCGCTCGCCCGCCAGGTCCTGCGGCGTCAGCGCCGTGACGATGCCCTCGACGATGTCGGGGATCTCGGCCAGCCGGCCAGCCCCCTCGTAGCCGCAGGCGAGCGAGCCGACCGCCGGCCCGACGATGCGCACCCCGCGCCCCGCCAGCGTCGCCACGTTCTCCCGGGTCGCCGGATGCTCCCACATATGCACGTTCATCGCCGGCGCGACGAGGACGGGCGCGCGCGTCGCGAGGAGCACGGTGGTGAGGAGATCGTCCGCGATCCCGTGCGCGAGCTTCGCGATCACGTTCGCCGTCGCCGGCGCGATCACGACCACGTCGGCCGTGTCGGCGAGCCGGATGTGACCGATCTCGGACTCCTGCGTGAGGTCGAAGGTTTCGGTCGCGACGGGTCGCCCCGACAGCGTCTGGAGCGTCAGCGGCGCCACGAACTCGCGCGCGCCGCGCGTCATGACGACCGGAACGGTCGCGCCCGCCTGGCGCAGGGCCCGGACCAGCTCGCACGCCTTGTAGCACGCGATGCCGCCCGAGATCCCGACCAGCACCGTGCGTCCCTGGAGGGGCTCAGCCATGGACCGCCTCCTGCTCCGCCTTCTCGACGTCCTGCGCAAGCTGGCGCACTGAGACGTCCTGCAGTGCCAGGCTCACCGCCGCCGAACCGACGTTGACGATCATCTGGATCACCCAGGTGAGGAGCGAGTACCCGACGGCGACGTCGGCCGGCACGTGGAACAGCCCGAGGGCCGTCGTGCAGCCCAGCTGCCAGGTCCCGATGAACCCCGGCGCCTGGGGGAGCATGACGAACGCGCCGACCACCACGACCGTCGTCAACGACGCCACGACGAGCGGAACGTGGATGTCGAGGGCCAGGAACGAGAGCGTGTACGTGAGCGTGATCGCGCTCCAGAGCACGATCGAGTACACGAGCACGAGCGCGATCGAGCGCCCGTCCGCGAGACCACCCAGGCCGTGCAGCAGCCCCTCGGCGATCGACCAGATCACGTCGCGCGCGCGCGCCGGCAAGGGGCTCAGCAGGCGTCGGACCAGCGCTTCCGAACGCTCGCGATGGCGCGCCATCAACATGAGGACGGCGAACGTGAGCAGGGCGCCACCGCCGAAAACGATGGCCACCGTCCGCAGGTGCGGGTCGACGTCGTACAGAACGCCGACGGCGAGGAAGCAGCAGACGACGAGCAGCCCGTCGAAGAGCCGCTCGAGGACGATCGACGAGATCGTCGCCGGGACGCCGATTCGTACCCGCCGGGCGAGCAGCACCGGACGCACGATCTCACCCACACGCAGGGGCAGCACGCTGTTGGCCCCGAAGCCGATGAACGTCGACGTGATCGCGGGCCCGCGCGGCACGTCGCCGACCGGACGCAGCAGGACGCGCCAGCGCTCGGCGCGCAGGACGTGGCAGCCGAGGCTCACCAGGATCACGCCCAGCGACCAACCCGGGCTCGCCCCGCGTAACACGGCCTCGACGCCGGCCCAGTCGGTGCCGCGCGTCGCGAAGTAGAGACAGCCTCCCGAGACGGCGACGGCGACGATGAGTCGGATGGCGGTCTTCAGGGATCCCCCGGTCACGGCCGCGCGGCGACCGCGACGGCATTATCGCCCGGCCCGCGGCCGGACGAAAGCGGGCACGACCCTCTACTTCTTGCGGAAGCGCGACGGAAACTCGGCCGCGAACTCCTGGTCGGGGTGGATGACCTTGGCCTTCGCGATCAGCTGCTCCTCGGTCTCCACGTCCTGCGGGTTCGGCACGCAGCAGTCGACCGGGCACACGGCGGCACACTGCTCCTGATCGAAGAAGCCCACGCACTCGGTGCACTTCTCCGGCACGATGAAGTAGATGTCCTGGGTGAGTGCCGGCTTGGACTGGCCGTCGTACTCGAAGTTCGCCCCACCCTCGTAGATGGCGGTGTTCGGGCACTCGGGCTCACAGGCGCCGCAGTTGATGCACTCCTCGGTGATCATCGTGGACATGGCCCGTCGACCCTACCGTGCGTCCGATCATGTGACAACCTCGCGGCGGCTCGCAGATCGTCACTCGGCTTCGACGCCGAGGGGCGTGGTGGCGGCGGCACGATCCGCCTCCTCCACGACCCGTGCGGCCAGCGCACGGAAGGCATCGCTCACCGGATGGCGCGGCTCGGCGACGACGATCGGCGTTCCGGCATCGCCGCCGACGCGCACCGCGGGCGCGAGCGGGATCCGTCCGAGCAGCGGCACGCCGAAGGCGTCCGCCAGGCGTTGCCCGCCCCCTTCGCCGAAGATCGGATCGTCGGTGCCGCACGACGCGCACACGTAACCCGCCATGTTCTCGACCACGCCGAGCACCGGCGTCGCGACCTGCGCGAACATCGCGATCCCGCGGCCCACGTCGAGGAGCGCCACGTCCTGCGGCGTGGTCACGATGACCGCGCCGGTGACCGGCACCTGCTGCACCAGCGTCAGCACGGCGTCGCCCGTTCCCGGCGGCAGATCGATGACGAGAAAGTCGAGCCGTCCCCAGTCGACGTCCTTCAGGAACTGCCGGATGATCCCCATGACGATCGGGCCACGCCAGATGACGGGAGACTGCTCGTCGAGGAAGAAACCCATCGACATGAGCTTGAGCCCGTAGCGCTCGACGGGCGCGATGCGCTTCTCCTGAGAGACCGTGGGCCGCGCGGTCGTCCCGAGCATGATCGGGAGGCTCGGCCCGTACACGTCGGCGTCGGCGATCCCGACCGCGTGCCCGCGCTCGGCGAGCGCCAGGGCGAGGTTCATCGCGACCGTCGACTTGCCGACGCCGCCCTTGGTCGACGACACGGCGATCACGTGCCGCACGCCGGGAATCGCGCTGCGACCCTTGAACGGATCCCGGCCGCGGCCCGCGTCCGCCGACGCCACGTGGACCTGCACGCGCTCGACACCCGGCTCGCGTCGCAGCGCCGTGTCGATGCCCACACGCAGGGCCGCCAGGGTCTCGGGCTTGTCGGTGCCCGGCCGCAGATGCACGTGGACGCTCGGTCCGTCGACACGGATCTCCGACACCATGCCGAGCGTGACGATGTCGCGCCGAAAGCCTGGGAACAGGACCGCCTTCAGGGCGTCGCGTAGACGTTCGGGGCTCGGCGCCACCATCGACCGGTTGGTGTAGCGACGGCGCCCGCCGAAGGCAACGCGACGGTGTCAGGCCAGGACGGCCAGGTTCATCACGACGCGCTCCGACGTGAGCCTACCGGCCGCGTCGAAGCGATAGAATGCGACGTACGGCATCTCGACGTCGCGCCCGGTCGGCGCGAACCCCTGGAACTCGCCGACGTGCTTCCCGCACATGCGTCCTTCGATCACGATCTCGTCGGCCGTCACGTGCTCGGCGTCCGGCACGACGCGCAGCCCCTCGAACGCGCCCGCCGCCGGCGAGAGACCGAAATACGCGTGCGCCTGCCGGATGCTCTCGGGATCGTGGAACGACGTCCGGTTGTAGAGCATCTCCGCGTCGCCCGAGAACGTCGCCATGATGCAGTCGAGGTCGTGCCGGTTCTCGACGCTCATGTGGGCGTGGACGAGCCGGTGCCGGCGCTCGCGCTCGGCGTCGTCGATCGACATGACGGCACCGCTAGCATCGTGCGATAGGTGACTCCAATGACCATCACCGACGTGCTGCTCGCGCGCGCGCCGTCCGACCCGGCGGTCGTCGACGAGGCGAGCGGCGCCGTGCTGGACGGCGCGGCTCTGCGCGCGCGTGTCGCCGGTCGGACCGCCCAGCTCCGCGCCGCCGGCGTCGTTGCCGGCGATCGGGTCGCCATCCTGATGCCGAACTCCGTCGCCATGGTCGAAGCGCTCCTCGCCACCGCCTGCGCCGGCGCGGCCGCCGTTCCGGTGAACCTGCGGTGGACCGCGACCGAGGTGACGCATCTCTTCCGTGATGCGACGCCGCGCGTGCTCGTCTCGACCACCGACGCGTTGCGGGCGATCGCGGGCCTCGACGAGCATCCTTCCCTGGTCGACGTCGCCGCCCCACCGCCCACCGCCACCCTTCCGCCCCCTCCGGCCAGGCGCGACCCCGCGCTCATCCTCTATACGTCGGGGACGACCGGGAAGCCGAAGGGCGCCGTCATGACGCACGCGAACCTGGTCTCGAACGCGCGCCGCATCGCAGCCTGGCTCGACGTGGGTCCGGCGGATCGCGTCCTCACCGTCATGCCGCTCTTCCACGCCAACGCGATCGTGATCGGCACGCTCGTCCCGCTGGTCGCGGGCGGCGCCACCATCGTCGCGGAGCGATTTCGGCCATCGACCTTCTGGTCTTCGGTTTCCCGCCACCGCCCGACCACCGTCGGCACCGTGCCGACCATGCTCTCGATGCTCCTCGGCGCGGCGGCGCCCGCCGCCGAGGACCGCGCGAGCCTCCGCTTCATCCTCACCGGCTCGGCGCCCGTTCCCACCGACGTCCTGCTCGGGTTCGAGGCGCGCTTCGGCATCGAGGTGATCGAGGGCTACGGGATGACCGAATGCACGTGCCGGGCGACGTTCAACCCGACGGGTGGCCGCCGGCGGCCCGGCTCGTGCGGCCTCGCGCTCGAAGAGCTGCGCATCGTCGACGAGCACGACCGCGACGTGCCGCGGGGCGACGTGGGCGAGATCGTGATGCGCGGCCCGCACGTGATGCAGGGCTACTGGAACAACCCGGACGCCACCGCCCACGCGCTCCGCGGCGGCTGGCTCCATTCGGGCGACCTCGCGCGCCAGGACGCCGACGGCTTCGTCTACATCGCCGGACGCGCGAGCGACATGATCATCCGTGGCGGCGAGAACGTCTACCCGCGCGAGATCGAGGAGGTGCTGCACTCCCACCCCGACGTCGCCGAGGCGGCGGTGATCGGCCTGCCCGACGCGCTCTACGGCGAGGTCGTCGGCGCCTTCGTCGCCCCGCATCCCGATCGCGCGATCGACGAGGCCGCCCTGTACGACTGGTGCGCCGGGCGTCTCGCCGACTACAAGCGTCCGGTGCGGATCACGGTGCTGCCCGAGCTGCCGAAGGGACCGACGGGCAAGATCCTGAAGGCACCCCTTCGCAGACGCGTCGATCCTTGACTTTGGCAGCTGCTTTTCGTTGAGTCGCGCCTGGTCCCGTCGTGAACCCCGTCGCGCACGCTGACTCGAGCCCGCTCCCGAGCGTTCCCCAGCCGGTGCTCGACGACCTCGCGCGCGTCGAGACCCGGCTCGCCGAGGAATTGCAGTCGCGCGAGCCGCGTCTCACCGAAATCACCGCGCACCTCGTCGACGCCGGTGGCAAGCGCGTGCGCCCGATGGTCGTCTCGCTGGTGGCCCACGCCGCGTCCGGCGGCACGCTCGCGCGGCGCGACGACGTGATCGAAGCCGCGGTGGCGCTCGAGCTCATCCACTCGGCCACGCTGCTGCACGACGACATCATCGACGGCGGCGAGACGCGGCGGGGCAAGCCGTCGGCGCTCGCCGTGTTCGGCCTCGGCGACACGCTCGTCGCCGGCGATTTCCTCTTCTGCCGCGCCTTCGCGCTCTGCGCACGCTTCGAAGCCAGCGTCATCCGCTGGGCGGCCGAGGCGTGCGTCGCGCTCACCGAGGGCGAGATCCTGCAGGCGCGCTTCCGTCGGAACCCGGCCGTCACGGTGGACGACTACCTGGAGATCATCGACCGCAAGACGGCCTCGCTCTTCGCGACCGGCGCCCGCACGGCAGCGCATCTCGCGGGCGCCCCGGCGAGCGTCGTCGCGGCGATGCAGGCGTGCGGCACGCAGGTGGGGCGCGCCTTCCAGATGCAGGACGACCTGCTCGACGTGGAGGGATCGACCGCACGCACCGGGAAGCCGCGCGGTCTGGATCTGCGCGACGGCAATCCCTCGCTGCCGATCGTCCTGGCCCTGGCGCACGACGCGGAGGTCCGGCGCATCTTCGGGCTCCCGCAGCCGACCCCCGCCGACATCGAGGCCGGGCTCGCCCGCATCCGGCGCTCCGGCGTCTGCCGCAGCGTAGCCGATCGGGCCCGCGACGCCCTCGGCGATGCCCTGGGTGCGGTCACCGCTCTCCCGCCCTCCGACTATCGGACGGCGCTCGAAGGGCTCGCCCACGGCCTCGGCGACCGCACGACCTGATCCCCGCGCAAATTGACATCACTTGCCCGGGTCCTGAAGATGCGCCCGATGCCCCGGGACGCCTTTGGCCGGGAGATCGACTACCTTCGCATCTCCCTCACGGACCACTGCAACCTGCGGTGCGTCTACTGCATGCCGACGACGGGCCTCACGTTCCTGCCGTCCGAGCAGCTCCTCACGGCGGCCGAGATCGAGCTCGTGGCCCGGGCCGCCGCGGCGGCCGGGTTCCGGAAGATCCGGCTGACCGGCGGCGAGCCGACCCTCCGCGCCGATCTGGTGGAGATCGTCGAGCGCCTCGCCGCCGTCCCCGGCCTGCGCGACCTCGCGCTCACGACCAACGGGGTGCTGCTCCCCCGCCTGGCAGCGCCGCTGCGTCGCGCCGGCCTGCGGCGCGTGAACGTCCACATCGACAGCCTCGATGCGGCGCGCGTCGCGCGCGTCATGCGCTGGGGCACGCTGGCGGACGTCTGGGCCGGAGTCGAAGCCGCCGAGGCCGCGGGCTTCTCCCCCATCAAGCTGAACGCCGTCATCGTGCGCGGCTACAACGAGGACGACGTCGTACCGCTCGCGGCGCTGACGCTCGACCGCCCGTGGCACGTCCGGTTCGTCGAGACCATGCCGCTCGGCGCGAGCGAGCCGGCGCGGACGGCGCGCGACGGCCTGGTACCGAACCGCGAGAATCGCTCCCGCATCGAGGAAGTGCTGGGTGCCCTGCAGCCGCTCGAGGCGCACGACCCGTCCGACGAATCGCGCAACTACGTGGCGCCGCGGGCGCGAGGCGTGATCGGATTCATCAGCCCGGTGACCGAGCCGTACTGCGGCACCTGCAACCGCATGCGCCTCACCGCCGATGGGCGCTTCCACCTCTGCCTCCTCAACGACGACGAGCTGGACGTGCGGGGCGCGATCCGCTCGGGCGGCGGCACGGACGCCGTGGCCGCGATCCTCCTGCGTGCGGTGCAGCACAAGCCGACCGGACATCACCTCGACGTCGGCCACACCACGTCCGAGCGCCAGATGTTCCAGATCGGGGGATGAGCGACTTGCCGACCACCATCGAGGGCCTCGCGGAGGCCGCTGCGATTCTCGGCAAGGCCGTCCTCGGTCCCGCCGATCTGACGAAGGCGCTCGGCTACGATCCGCTGCCGCTCCTCTCGGCCGACGAGCACCGCGCCGTCGCACGGGTGCCGTTCGGCAAGCCGGAGCTGGAGCGCGCGCGTGCCGACGGCGAGGTGCTCGTGCTGCGCGTGCCGCGCGATCCCGACGGCCCGCTCACGATGCTCGCCCTGGGACGGCGCCTGCACGGCGGGCTCGATCCGAAGGTCCACAAGGGTGTCGGGTACTCACTGCGCGACGAATGGACGATCGACACGCAGCCCTTCGCCACCACCGACTCCTGCGCCGCCGGTTGGTATCTCGTCCGGCGCGAGCCCCTCCCCGCCACCCGCAACCGGGGATACCGCGCCCAGGACGACGCGCTCGCCGCGCTCGGCCTCGCCACGAAGGGTCGCCCGCACCGGCGGAGCGCGGTCGAGATCGCCTTCGACACGCTCGTCTGGCACCGCGCGCGCGGCGAGCGCCTGCTCGCAACGGCCTGGGACTGGTCGCGCAGCCCGAGCAACGACCAGGGGTTCGCGGCCCTCGGCGAGTTCGGCGAGCAGGGGCTCGGCGTCATCGCCTACTCCCGCGCCGTCCGCTTCGGGACGCTCGGAGTCTGCCCACAGCGCTGACCACCGGGTGCGATTGCGACCGAGTCGACGGGTCTGGTAGGACACGCGCCCGGTGTACTTCGTCACCATGAAGCGTGCCGGCTACTGCCTCTTCTCGGTGTCGCCGAGCGAGCGGTTCGGGGTCGGCCTCCTCGACGACCAGCAGCGGGTGCACGTGCTCGAGCGCGACGGCGCCGACTACGTGGTGCGCAAGGAGTGGCCGGTCGCCCAGGTGTCGCACACCGACATCATGCTGCGGCTCGGCGGCGCGCAAGAGCCTGCGTCGGTGGCCGACTTCATTCGCCTGGCGCAGGGGAGCTAGGGGTGGCCCGCGCGCTCGAGGGCATTCGGGTGCTCGAGGTCGGGCATCTGGTCGGCGCCGCCTACGCGACCAAGCTCTTCGCCGACCTCGGCGCCGACGTCGTGAAGATCGAGCCGCCGCGCACGGGCGACGCCGCGCGCCGCCGCGGCCCGTATCCCGGCGGCGTCGCGCACCCCGACAAGAGCGGCCTCTTCCTCTATCTCAACGCCAACAAGCGCGGCATCACGCTCGACCTCACGACGGCCGGTGGGCGGCGCGCATTCGACCACCTGGTCGCCGACGCCGACGTGCTCGTCCACAACGTCCACCCGACCGAGATGGCGCAGCACGGGCTCGACTACGATCGCCTCGCGGCCCTGAACCCCCGCCTCGTCATGACGTCGATCGCGCCGTTCGGGTTGACGGGGCCGCACGCGCGCTACCGCGCGACCGACCTCGTGCTCTGGAGCGCCGGCGGCGTCGCCACGCTGAACGGCGATCCCGCCCACCCCGAGCTGCCGCCGCTGCGTGCCTTCGGCGAGCAGGCGGGCTTCCAGGCCGGCGTCCATGCCGCGATCCCGTCGCTCGCCGCGCTGTTCGCGCGGCTCACCACCGGCCGCGGCGATCACGTCGAGGTCTCGACGCAGGAAGCGCTCGCCTCGATCCTCGAGCTCACCTTCGAGTTCTGGCCGTACTGCGGCCTCATCGCGTCGCGCCTCGGCGCCAAGCCCATCCAGCCGCTCTGCTTCATGGAGTGCCGCGACGGTTGGATCTTCATCTGCTGCGTCGAGGAGCACCAGTGGCGCAACTTCGTGGAGATCATGGGCAACCCCGAGTGGGCGGAGATGGAGCTGTTCGAGAACCGTCTCGCCCGCGGTGCGAACTTCGACGCCCTGCAGGCGCTGCTCCAGGAGTGGTGCGCCGAGCAGTCGGTGTACGACCTCTACGAGAAAGCGCAGCGCAAGCGCGTTCCCTTCGCGCCCGTCTCGACCATGGGCGATCTGCTCGCCTCCGGGCACCTCCGGGCGCGCGGCTTCTTCGCCACCATCGACCATCCCGTCGCCGGCCCGGTCACGATGCCCGGCGCGCCCTTCAAGATGGGCGCGACGCCGTGGGAGCTGCGGCGTCCTGCGCCGACGCTGGGGCAGCATACGCGCGAGGTGCTGGCGCCGCTCGGCATCGACGTCGACGCCCTCGTGCGCGAGGGGGCCGCGTGAGCGCCCGCCGCGCGCCGCTGGCCGGCATCCGCGTCGCCGACTTCACGTGGGTGTGGGCAGGTCCGCACTGCACGCTGCAGCTCGCCCACCTGGGCGCCGAGGTCATCCGGGTCGAGACGTCGACGCGCATCTGCGTGACGCGCATGTTGCCACCCTTCGCGGACTTCCAGATGGGGCCCAACCGGAGCGGCTACTTCAACCAGTACAACCAGGGCAAGAAGAGCGTCGCCCTCGACATGAAGCGGCCCGAGGCGCTCGAGGTCGCCAAGCGCCTGTGCGCCGCGAGCGACGTGGTGGTCGAGAACTTCGCGGCCGGCGTGATGGACCGCATGGGACTCGGGTACGACGTGCTGCGAAAGGTCCGCCCGGACGTGATCATGATCGCGCTCTCCGGCTACGGCGCCACCGGACCCGATCACGACAAGGTCTCGTACGGACCGGCGCAGGTGCCGTTGTCGGGCATGTCGTCGCTGACCGGGTATCGCGGGTACCCGCCGATGCACGTCGGTATCTCGTACGGCGATCCGACCGGCGGCGTGCACGGCGCGTTCGCCGTGCTGGCCGCCCTGCTGCATCGCGCGCGTACGGGCGAAGGCCAGTACATCGATCTCTCGCAGTGGGAGACGTCGATCGCGGTGCTCGGCGAGGGCGTGCTCGCCCAGGCGATGAACGGCGCCGCGCCAGCGCGCGACGGCAACCGCGACCCACACATGGCGCCGCACGGGATTTTCCAGGCCGAGGGCGAGGACCGCTGGGTCGCGGTCGCGATCGAGGACGACGCCGCCTGGCAACGCTTCGCGACCCTCATCGGCCGCCCCGAGATCGCCACCGATCCCCGCTTCGCCACGCTCGCCGCGCGCAAGACGCACGAGCACGACGTCGAGGCGATCGTCGCGGAATGGACCGCCCAGCGCACGCCCGAGGCCGTCACCGAGGCGCTGCAGACGGTCGGGATTCCCGCCTTCATGTCGGCCCGCAACAACGACCTCGCCGACGACCCGCATCTCCGCGAGCGTGGCTACTTCGTCGAGCACGAGCACCCGGAGGTCGGCCGGCGCATCCATGCCGGCATCCCCTGGCGCATGACGACCAACCAGAGCGCCGTCCGTGCCGCCGCGCCCTGCCTCGGCGCCGATACCGATCAGGTCCTGCGCGACGTCTGCGCGTACGACGACGCGGCCATCGCCCGCCTGCGCGCCGCCGGCGTCCTCACCTAGGAGGCCGACCCGAGATACATCGCCGCTGCACGTACGCTTCCACCGCCCCGCCTCCGCCCTGCTCGCTCCCCTACATCAGAGCGAGTCTTGGGTCCGCCTCCTAGCTTCGCGCGGCGCGCGCGTGGGCGCGCGCGAACCACCACCCGAGGGCGGTGAGCCCGAGGCCGAGGGCGAGCGGGACGGGATAGTGCAGCACGGACACCAGCTCGCCGAGCCGCTCGGCCACCAGGCGATCGCGCAGGATCATCTCCCCCGCGACGTAGCCGAGGATTCCGCCGCCCAGCCACACGATCCACGGGAACCGCGCCATCATTTGCGCGAGCACGCCGCTCCCCCACACGACGAGCGGCAGCGAGAGGCCGATCCCGAAGATGACCAGCAGCATGTCGCCGTGCGCCGCCGCCGCGACGCCGAGCACGTTGTCGAGGCTCATCACGGCGTCGGCGATGACGATGATCCAGACGGCCTCCCAGAGCGACGACCCGGCCTTCACCTCCTCGCCCCCACCTTCGTGGTGCTGCACGAGGCGCCACGCGACCCACAGAAGCAGGAGTCCGCCGGCGAGCTGCACGAAGGGCACGGCGAGGACCGCCGAGATGATGGCGATGAAGAAGAGACGCAGGCCGAGGGCCCCGACGGTGCCCCAGACCCTGCCGAGCAGCTGCTGCCGCTTCGGCAGCTTGCGGACGGCGAGCGCGATCACGAGCGCGTTGTCACCCGCGAGCGTCAGGTCGAGCAGCGTGATCGCCAGGGCTCGGGCCCAGAACTCGGGGTGCAGTACTTCCGCGTCCACGCCGCTAGCGTCCTCGGGCGGCGGTCGATAGCAGATCGCGCCGAGCGATCCTAGCCGCTCGTTTTCGTTGTCATCGCGCGATGCGAACGGTAAGGTCACGCCGCCGATGCCGTTCGTGAGCCAGCTGCGCGCCGATCACATCGCGGTCAATCCGCCCTGGCGCACGTTCGGCGACGCGGTCGACGGGCTGCTGCAGAAGCTCGTCGACGCCGGCAGCCTCACCGCCGCCGAGCGCAAGGACGCCGCGAGCGCCATCCGTGCGCGTGAAGCCGAGGCCTCCACCGCGGTGCTCGAAACCGGCGTGGGAGTCCCGCACGCCCGCATCGCCGCGCTCTCTGCGCCCGTCGTCGCCCTCGCCATCGCGACGGCCGGGCTCTACGAGGCCGCACCGACCGTACCGATCCGCATCGTCGCCCTCGTGCTGTCGCCGGTGACGTCGCTCGAGGAGCACCTCCGCACGCTCGCCGACATCGCCACGCTGCTGCGCTCGAGCGAGCTGCGGGCCGCCCTGCTCCGCTCGTCCGATGCGCCGGCCGCGCTCGCGATCCTCATGCAGTACGCGCGAGGTCTCCCGTGAGCGACCGAGCGCTCCTGCTGGCGCGCGATCCCTGGCATCTGTTCGCGGCCTGGGACGTCGAACCCGCGACGCGCCTGCGCGCCCTGCGCTCGCTCGGCCGGCGCGCCGTCGCCGCCCTGGCCGCGGTGCGACTCGTGCGCGACGACGGTCCGCAACCACCGATCGATCTGCCGCCGGGGGCGGGCGAGCGCGTACTCGACGCAGTTCCGGGGCGGAGCCACGTCCTCGAGGTCGGCCTCCGCCTGCGCGACGGGAGCTTCGTCGCCCTGGTGCGCTCGCCGCCGGCGTCGACGCCGCCGGCGACCGTCTCGCCCGACACCACCGTCACCTGGGTGCACGCCGCCGCACCGACGACCCCGATCGACGTCCGATGGTCCGGCAGGCGCGTTCGGCGGGTGCGCCTCGTTCCGCGCGGCGGTCCGTCGAGCCACGTCCACACCTGAGCCATGACGCGCGCGGCGGTGGCGTTCGTCCTGCACGCGCACCTCCCCGATCTGCGCGACGCGACCGCAGAAGGCTCGCTCGAGGAGCGCTGGCTCTTCGAAGCCCTGACCGACACCTACGTTCCGCTCGCCGACCTCCTGGGGGATCTCGCCCGCGACGCCGTCCCGGCCGCGTTCGCCCTCTCCCTCAGCCCGACGCTCCTCGCGATGCTGGAGGATCCCAGCCTGCGGGAACGCTATCGCCGCCACCTGGGCGCTCTCGTGCAGGTCGCCGATCGCGAAGTCGCGCGCAGGCGGCACGATCCGGCCCTCGGCCCCCTCGCGGCACGCCACCGGGCGCGCTTCGCGCGCACCGCCGATCGCTACTTCGACGCGTACGGCGCCGATCTCGCGGCCGTGTTTCGCGCCCACGCGGCGGCTGGTCGCCTGGAGCTGCTCACCACCAGCGCGACGCACGCCATCCTTCCCCTGCTGCAGGCGTCGCCCGTGTGGCTCCGGGCGCAGATCGCCATCGCGATCGCCGAGCACCGCCGCCGCTTCGGCGAGCCTCCGGCCGGATTCTGGCTCCCGGAGTGCGCCTGGGATCCGGCGCTCGACGGCGAGCTGCGACGAGCGGGCATCCGCTGGGTCGTGCTCGACACGCACGGGATCGCGCTCGCCACCCCCGCCCCCGTCTTCGGGCCCTGGGCGCCGATCGCCTCCCCCGACGGAGTGATCGCCTTCGGTCGCGACCCCGAGACGGCGCGACAGGTGTGGAGTCGTGAGGGGTTCCCCGGCGACCCGTGGTACCGCGAGTACCACCGCGACCTCGGCTACGACGAGCCGGCGACCCTCGAGCCCTTCCTTTCGCTGCCGCCGGGCGGCGGACCTTCGGGCATCAAGTACTTCCGCGTGACCGGCGGGACCGGGGCGAAGGCGATCTACGATCCCGACCGCGCGGCCGCGCGCGTGGCCGTCCACGCCCGGCAGTTCGTGGACGGCGTTGCTGAACGGGCGGGCGTGCTGCAGGCGACCATGGGACGACCTCCCGTATTCGTCTGCCCGTACGATGCCGAGCTCTTCGGCCACTGGTGGCACGAGGGGATCGACTGGCTCGGAGCCGTTCTCCGCCGCCTCGCCGAGCATCGTGCGCTCGAGGCCCGCACCCCGAGCCGCGAGCTGGCGACGAACCCCACCCTCCAGCGCGCACAGCCGGCGGCGTCGACTTGGGGCGAGGCGGGCCATCAGGCCGTGTGGATGGCCGCCGAAACTTCGTGGATCCACCTCCAGTTGTCCGAGCTCGGCGAGCGCGTGGCGAAGCTCTGCCGTGGCGCCGCCCCCGCGTCGGACGGAGCGCGGTCGGCCGCCGAGCACCTCCTGCTCGCACAATCGAGCGACTGGCCGTTCATGGTGTCCCGAAACACCGCCGCGGCGTACGGTCGCCATCGCCTCGCCGTGCACCTCGGCGCCTGCCGTCGCCTGTGCGACGCGCTCGAGCGGAGCCTCGCGCCCGATCCCGCCGACCTCCGACCCGCGCCGCTCTTTGCGACGCTCGATCTCCCGCGCCTCGGCGACGGTGCACCCTTGTCACAGCGTCGTGCGGATGGATACAACCCCTGACGTCGATGGCCACGCTCGAGACGTTCGTAGGCGCTGCGTTTCTGCTCCCGCTCGCGGTCGTGATCGTCGGCGGACTGCTCGTCCTCCTGCTCCACCCGTTGCTGCCGCCGGCGTTGAGCGCGCTCGAGCGCGCGCGCTTCGCCCGCGTCCTCGCGCGCGCGGCGCGGGCGGACAGCCATTTGAAGGCCGGCCGCATCGATCCCGCCCTGCGCGACATCGAGCAGGCGTTCTTCCTGTCCACGCTGCGCGCCGACGCGCGGCTCGCCGATCAGGTCGTCGCGCATCACACGGGCCTGTTGTCGCGCATCCTCACGGTGATCGACGGCCTGCCACATGGGCGCGTCCGTCTGTTGTCGCTCGCGAAGGTCGACCGCATCCTCGAACGCCGCGGCGAGCTGCAGCGCGCGCTGCTCCAGCTCCGCAACCGTTCCTTCCGCGACGGGCGCCGCATCCAGCTCGAGCGCGAGCTGCGGCGCAACGCGGGCGATTTGCGCGCCGCCGTCCGCGAGCTGGTGGCCGACGTGCAGCTCCTCGCGACCCGCCGCGTGGCTGTCCAGTAACCAGCCTGCTACTCCTTCCCCCCCTTCGAAATGTATCTTGCAATTCGACGCCGGGGAGCGTAGACCGCCCAGCAGTTCGCATCATCCTGAAACACCCGGAGGGGAGGGAGCGAGGATGGCTGAAGGGGTACTCGGGCTGATCGTCACCGGCGGGGAGAGCTCTCCGCTGGCAGGGTTGGGGGTTGCGGGGGCGCGGGCCCTCACGCCGTTCGCCGCCCAGTACCGGCTCCTCGACTTCGCGCTGGCCACGACGGCCAACTCGGGAATCCGGCAGGTGTCCCTGGCGTCGATCCCGGACACCGGCGCCAGCCACTTCCCGCGCGTGCTCGCGGCCTGCCAGCGGGCGGCCGTCACCTTCGAGCCCGAGTGGGTGGTCGTGCTGGCGGCCGATCACATCCTGCAGGTCGATCTCCGACCGCTCCTGCAGGCGCAGCACTATCTCGACGCCGACGTGGCGTTGCTCGCACTGGCCCTGCGCCCGGACGAGCGCGCCACCCACCCCGTCGTCACGACCGCGGACGGGACCGAGCTGTCCTGGGGCGGTGATTTCGTCGTGCGGGCCTCCGTCCTCCCGCGGCTCCTGCGCGCCTTCGAGCGGCCCGGCTCTGGCAACGGGCGCACGGTCGCGACCCTGGGGGAGGCCGTCCACCTCCTCGTCTACGACGCTGCGCTGGGGACCGGGTCGGGCCCGAGGCTCTACTGGCACGAGCCGTCGACCCTCGAAACCTACTACGCCTCCCAGATGGAGCTCTGCACACCCGAGCCCGCGCTCGACCTCTACGACGCGCGCTGGCCCATCCGCTCCGTGACCAGCGGCCTGCCGCCGGCGAAGGTCAGCTCCGACTCCGCGTGCGGACACATGGGACAGGCCGTGAACTCGCTGCTGGCCGACGGCTGCGTCATTCGCGGCGGCGCCGTCATCCGCAGCGTCGTCGGGCCGAGCTGCATCGTCGAGGCCGGGGCCGAGATCGAGGACTCCGTCCTGCTCGACGGCTGCCGGATCGGGCGGGGCGCCCAGGTACGCCGGGCCATCATCGGCCCCGGGGTGGTCGTCGCCGAGAGCGAGGAGGTCGGCTACGACGAGCCGCTGCGCCCGCACGCCCTCCGGCTGCCGAGTGGCCTGACCCTGCTACCGTCTCCCGGCACGAGTCCGGCACTCGCCGTCTCCGCTCACTGACGGATCGCATCGATGCTGGGCCGCGTCGGGCCGGCATCCTTGGGCCGGCGTCCTCTTTCCTAGCCTCGGGCGGCGCTGTAGTTCTGGGCGCTCGCCCATGGCCGAGCCCGCCTCCATCCGTATCGTCGGGGCCCGCGAGCACAACCTCAAAGGCTTCGACGTCGAGATCCCGACCGGTCAACTGACGGTCGTGACGGGCGTCTCCGGCTCCGGCAAGTCCTCGCTCGCCTTCGACATCCTGTACGCCGAGGGACAGCGCCGCTACGTCGAGAGCTTCTCGACCTACGCCCGCCAGTTCCTGGATCGCATGGACCGGCCGAACGTCGAGCGCATCGAGGGCATCCTGCCGGCGATCGCCATCGACCAGAGCCGGCCCGTCAAGACGTCGCGGTCGAGCGTCGGGACCATGACCGAGCTGCACGACTTCCTGAAGCTGCTGTTCGCCAAGCTCGGCGTTCCCCACTGCCGCTCGTGTGGGAAGGTGATCCGGCGCGATTCGGCGGAGACGGCGGCCGACGACCTGCTCGCGGCGCACCCCGGGGCGCGCGCCATCGTCGCCTTCGAGATCACGCTTCCCGAGAACCTCCCCTGGCCCGACGTCCGCGCCGGCCTCCTCGGCGCCGGCTTCGTCCGCGCGCTCGACGCGGTGGCCGCCACGGTCGATCTCGAGGGTGCGGCTGCGCCCCCGACCAGCCCGCGCCTGACGGTCGTGCAGGACCGGCTGGCCTTGCGGCCGGGCGAGCGTGCGCGCCTCGTCGACTCGCTCGAGCAGGCCTTCGAGCACGGTCGCGGGCGCCTTGCCGTGGTGCTGCCGGACGGCGGCGTCACCGAGCACTTCTCCACCAGCCTCGAGTGCGCGGCGTGCGGTTTCAAGGTCCGCGACCCGGTCCCGAATCTCTTTTCCTTCAACAGCCCCCTCGGAGCGTGCGAGGCGTGCCGCGGCTTCGGGCGCGTCATCGACCTCGATCTCGATCTGGTCGTGCCCGATCCCCAGAAGTCCATCGCCGAGGGCGCCATCAAGCCCTGGACCACGAAGACGACGTCGTGGGAGCGCGGCGAGCTCCTGAAGATCTGCAAGCGAGCCGGCATTCCGACCGATCAGTCGTGGGCGTCGCTCACCGACGAGCAGCGCCGCCTCATCTTCGAGGGCGACGGGCAGAGCAAGCTCCCCGGCATCCGGGGCTGGTTCAAGTGGCTCGAGGGCCGGACCTACAAGATGCACGTGCGCGTGTTCCTGGCGCGTTATCGGAGTTACACCGAGTGCGTCGCCTGCGGCGGATCACGCGTGCGTCCGGAAGCGCTCGACTTCCGCGTGGACGGTCGCACGATCGCCGACGTGAACCGCATGCCGATCTCCGAGGCACGGCGGTTCTTCGACGATCTGCCGCTGCCGGAGGGACAAGACCAAGCGGTCGCGGAGCTGATCCTCGCCGAGGTGCAGAGCCGGCTGCGCTACCTGGTCGAGGTCGGGCTCGAGTACCTCACCCTCGACCGCCAGTCGCGGACGCTCTCGGGCGGCGAGCTCGAGCGCGTCGACCTCACGACCGCCGTCGGCTCCTCGCTGGTGAACACGCTCTACGTGCTCGACGAGCCGTCGATCGGCCTTCACCCGCGCGACACCGATCGCCTGATCCGCCTGCTGCACCGCCTGCGCGATCAGGGCAACACGGTCGTCGTCGTGGAGCACGACCCGGCCATCATCCGTGCCGCCGATCACGTGATCGACATCGGGCCGGGTGCCGGCGAGCGCGGCGGCCAGGTCCTGTTCACCGGCGCGCCGCACCAGCTCCGCAAGGCGCGCGGCTCGGCGACCGCCGACTTCCTGACCGGGCGCCGCCGCATCCCCGTACCGATGAAGCGCCGGCGCCCGGTGCCCGGGCTGTCGCTCGTCGTGCGCGGCGCGGCCGCCCACAACCTGCGACAGATCGACATCGAGATCCCGCTCGCCTGCTTCGTGGCGGTGACCGGCGTTTCGGGCTCGGGCAAGTCGACGCTGATCGAGGAGGTCCTCTACCGCAACCTCCAGAAGCGCCTCGGCCAGCGCGCCGGCATTCCCGGCGCGTGCCGCACGATCGAGGGCGCCGAGCGGGTCGTCGAGGCGATCCTCGTCGACCAGAGCCAGATCGGGTCGACGCCGCGCGCGAACGCCGCCACGTACCTGCGAGCCTGGGCCGGCATCCGCGACGCGTTCGCCGGCACCGACATGGCGAAGCTGCGCGGGTACACTGCCGCCACCTTCTCGTTCAACGTCGCGGGCGGGCGCTGCGAGACGTGCAGCGGCGAGGGCTTCGAACGCATCGAGATGCAGTTCCTCTCGGACGTCTACGTCCCGTGCGCGGAGTGCGGCGGCGCGCGCTTCAACGCCGAGGTGCTCGAGGTCCGCTATCGCGGTCGCAACGTGAGCGACGTGCTCGCCCTCACCGTCGCCGAGGCGGTCGACTTCTTCGCCGACCTGCCGGACGTGGCCGACCGTCTGCGCCCGCTCGCGGAGGTCGGCCTCGACTACCTGCGCCTCGGCCAGCCGCTGTCGACGCTTTCGGGCGGCGAGGCGCAACGCATCAAGCTCGCCGCCCATCTCGGGCACGAGGGACGGGCGCACACCCTCCTCATCTTCGACGAGCCCACGACGGGGCTCCACCTGGCCGACGTCGAGAAGCTCCTCGGGTGCTTCGCGCGCCTGGTCGATCGCGGGCATTCGCTCGTCGTCATCGAGCACAACCTCGAGGTCGTGAAGTGCGCCGACTGGGTGATCGACCTCGGCCCCGAGGGCGGCGTCGCCGGCGGCCGTCTGGTCGCGGCGGGCTCGCCCGAGCAGATCGCCGCCACGCCGGGATCGCATACCGCGCCGTACCTGCGCGAAGCCCTCGACGGCGCCACCACGGTCGCGGACCGCGAGAGCCCGCCGGCGCGTGTCGCGCCGGCGAACGACGTGATCCGGATCCTGGGCGCACGCGAGCACAACCTCCGCAACGTCTCGCTCGACCTGCCGCGCGATCGGTTCATCGTCTTCACCGGCCTCTCCGGCTCGGGAAAGTCCTCGCTCGCCTTCGACGTGCTCTACGCCGAGGGACAGCGACGCTACATCGACAGCCTCTCGACCTATGCGCGGCAGTTCCTGCCCATCATGGCGAAGCCCGACATCGACGTGCTCCAGGGCTTGCCGCCGACGGTCGCGATCGAGCAGCGACTGTCGCGCGGCGGCCGCACGTCGACCGTCGCGACCGTGACCGAGGTCGCGCACTACCTGCGTCTTCTCTTCTCGAAGCTCGGGGTCCAGCACTGCCCGACCTGCGGCGATCCGATCCGGCCGCAGACCCGGCGACAGATCGTCCAGCGCCTGCGCAAGGAGTTCGGTGGCGAGAAGGTGACCCTGCTCGCGCCGGTGGTCCGCGGGCGCAAGGGCTACCACAAGGAAGTCCTGGCCGCGGCCCGCAAGCTGAAGCTGCGCGAGGCCCGCATCGACGGGAAGCGCCTGGCGGTCGCCGACGTGCCACTGCTCGATCGCTACAAGGAGCACGACGTCGACCTGGTGGTGGCGACACTGCCAGGGACGAGCCCCGCGCTCGAGGACGAGCTGGCGCGCGCCCTGCGCCTCGGCACGGGATCGGTGGCCGTCCTGGCCGACGACCAGGAGCGTCTCTACTCGGAGCGACTCTTCTGCGCCCGCTGCGGCATCGGCTTCGCACCGCTCGACCCTCGTCTCTTCTCCTTCAACAGCCGCCAGGGCGCCTGCCCCGCCTGCGTCGGCGCGGGGTTCCGCGTCGAGCCCGACCCGACGACACTCCTCGATCCGACCCGTTCCCTCGAGGACGGCGCCGCCCTGCCCCTCGAGCTGGACGGACAGGAGGCCAACAAGAAGCGCTTCCTCCGGCAGATGGCGGCGGCCGGCGTGAAGCTCGATCGCCCCGTCGGCAAGCTGCCGGCCAAGCAGCGCACCCTCCTCCTCGACGGCGACGCGAAGCGCGCGGGCCTTCTCGCGATCGTGCGCGAGGTGATGGACGAGGGCACGAGCGAGGAGATCGACGACTTCCTCGTCGAGCGACCGTGCGAGGCGTGCGAGGGGCGCCGCCTCAACCCGCGTGCCTGCGCGGTGAAGCTGCAGGGCCACGGCATTGCCGATCTGCTGGCGCTGCCGATCGCCGCCGCCGAGCAGGCGGTCGCCGCGTTCCGCTTCGCGGCCCGCGAGTCGTCGATCGCCGAGGGACCGATGCGCGAGATCATCCCGCGGCTGCGCTTCCTGCAACGGGTGGGGCTCGGTTACCTCCAGCTCGATCGCCGGGCCGATACGCTCTCCGGCGGCGAAGCCCAGCGCATCCGCCTCGCTGCGCAGCTCGGATCGAACCTTCGCGGCGTGTGTTACGTGCTCGACGAGCCCACGATCGGCCTCCATCCGCGCGACAACGAGATGCTGCTCGACGCGCTCGAGGACCTCCGCGCGCGCGGCAACACGGTGCTCGTGGTCGAGCACGACGAGGCCACCATCCGCCGCGCGGACCTGGTCGTCGATCTGGGGCCCGGCGCCGGCACGCACGGCGGGCGTATCGTCGCGGTGGCGCCGCCCGCCGCGCTCGCCGCGAACCCGGCGTCGGCGACGGGACGCTACCTCGCGTCGCCGCGCGCCCGCACGACCACCCCGCGCCCGCTCGAAGCGCGCAAGTGGCTGACGGTGCGCGGCGCGACGGAGCACAATCTCAAAGGCGGCGACGTGCGCATCCCCCTCGGCGCCTGGACCTGCGTCACCGGCGTCTCGGGCTCGGGCAAGTCGACGCTCGTGCGCGACGTCATGTACCGCGCCGTCCGCCGCGGGCTCGGCTTCCCGGTCGGCCGGGTCGGCGCGCACCTGGCGATCGCCGGCACGGAGCACCTCCTGCGTGCCGTCGAGGTCGATCAGAGCCCCATCGGTCGCACGCCACGCTCGACGCCGGCGTCCTACGTCGGGTTCTTCGACGACATCCGCCGCCTCTTCGCGCTCGTGCCCGACGCGCGCCTGCGCGGCTACACGGCGAGCCGCTTCTCGTTCAACGTCGCCGCGGGCCGCTGCGAGGCGTGCCAGGGCCAGGGTCGCGTCCGCATGGAGATGAGCTTCCTCCCCGACGTGTACGTCGGGTGCGACCTGTGCGGCGGGCGGCGCTTCACCGAGGAGACCCTCGCCGTTCGCTATGCCGGCCGCACGATCGCCGACGTGCTCGCCATGACGATCGAGGAGGCGACGGAATTCTTCGCGCCCCATCCGCCGATCGCACGTGCGCTCGCCGTGCTGCGCGACATCGGGCTCGGGTATCTGACGCTCGGGCAACCCTCGAACACGCTCTCGGGCGGCGAGGCCCAGCGCATCAAGCTCGCCTACGAGCTCGCCAAGGAGTCGCGCGGGCAGACGCTCTACGTCCTCGACGAGCCCACGACGGGGCTCCACTTCGCCGACACCGAGGCGCTCGTCAGCGTGCTGCATCGCCTGGTCGACCGGGGCAACACCATCGTCACCATCGAGCACAACCTCGACATCGTCCGCGAGGCCGACTGGATCGTGGACCTGGGACCCGAGGGCGGGGCCGGAGGCGGCGAGGTGGTGGCGTGCGGGCCGCCCGACGTGATCGCCGCCACCAAGGGCTCGCACACGGGGCGCTGTCTGCGCGAGTTCCTAGCCGCGTCGTCCGCGGCCTGACCCGTCACATCCGGAAGACGCCGTGCCGCGGCGGCCCGATCGGCACGCGGTGGACGACGGACAGGCAGAGCCCGAGGACGTCGCGCGTGTCGACGGGGTCGATGATGCCGTCGTCCCATAGGCGCGCGCTGCCGAAGTAGGCGCTCGACTCCTGGTCGTAGACGGCCAGGATCGGCGCCGTGAGCTGCGTCTCCTCCTCGGCCGTCATCGCCGGCGCGCCCTGGGCGCGAAGCTGGTCGCGCTTGACGGACAGCAGCGTCTGCGCCGCCTGCTCGCCTCCCATGACCGAGATACGCGCATTCGGCCACGAGAAGAGGAACCGCGGCGAGTACGAGCGGCCGCACATGGCGTAGTTCCCGGCCCCGTGCGACGCGCCGACGACGACCGTCAGCTTCGGCACCTGGGCGGTCGCGACCGCGTGCACCATCTTGGCGCCGTCCTTGGTGATGCCGCCCTGCTCGTAGCGCTTGCCGACCATGAACCCGGTGATGTTCTGCAGGAACAGCAGCGGCACGCGCCGCTGGCAGCACAGCTCGATGAAGTGCGTGGCCTTGAGCGCCGCCTCGGAGAACAGCACGCCGTTGTTGCCGAGGATGCCGACCTCGTAGCCGTGGATGCGCGCGAAGCCGGTGACGAGCGTCGTCCCGTAGAGGGGCTTGAACTCGTGGAACCAGCTTCCGTCCGCGAGCCGCGCGACGATCTCGCGCACATCGTACTGCTTGCGCGGATCCTTGGGGACGATGCCGTACAGGTCATCGGCGTCGTACGCGGGTGTCTCGACCGGGCCGGGAGCCTTCGCCGGCGTCTGCGCCGGCACGCGCGACATGGCCTCGCGCGCGAGGTCGAGGCCGTGCGCGTCGTCGCGCGCGAGGTGATCCGATACGCCCGAGATGCGCGTGTGGACCTCGCTGCCGCCCAGCTCCTCCGCCGTCACCTCCTCGCCCGTCGCCGCGCGCACCAGCGGCGGGCCGCCGAGGTAGATCGTTCCCTGGTTCTGGACGATGATGTTCTCGTCGCACATCGCGGGCACGTACGCGCCGCCCGCCGTCGACGGCCCGTGGACGACGGCGATCTGCGCGATCCCCGCGGCCGACATGACCGCCTCGTTGTAGAAGATGCGGCCGCCGGGCGTGAAGATCTCCGATTGCAGCGGCAGGAAGGCGCCGCCCGAGTCGACCAGATAGACGCACGGCAGGTGGTTCTCGAACGCGATCTGCTGCGCGCGGATCTGCTTCTGGACGGTCAGCGGATAGAGCGTGCCGCCCTTCACCGTCACGTCGTTGGCGAGGATCATCACCTGATGCCCGGCGACGGTGCCGATGCCGTTGATCATCCCGGCGGCGGGGACGGCCTCGCCATAGACGCCATCCGCGCAGAAGGGCATCAGCTCCAGGAACGGCGTGCCAGGGTCGAGCAGGCGCTCGATCCGCTCGCGCACGAGGAGCCGGCCGCGCTCCTTGTGACGCTGCCGTGCGCGCTCGGGCCCCATCTCCCGGATGCGTGCGAGGCGCTCGTGCAGGTCGCGCGCGATGGCGCGATGGTGTGCCGCGTTCTCCTCGAACTCGGCTCCCTTTTGGACGCGCGAGGCGAGGCGGCTCACGGGACCCAGCGCGCCCGGCGCTTCTCGAGGAAGGCGGCCATGCCCTCCTGCCCCTCGTCGCCCGCACGCAGCCCCGCGATCCACTCGGCCGTGAGATCGGCGATCCGGTCCGCCGGCGTCGCGTCGATGGCCCGCACGAGCTTCTTCGCTTCCGCGAGCGCGCCCGGTCCGCCAGCCACGAGATCGGCGCAGACCCTCGCGACCGCGGCGTCGAGGTCCTCGGCGGGAACCGCATGGTCGACGAGCCCCCAGGCTTCGGCCTGCTCCGCGTCGAACGTCTCGGCGGTGAGAAACAGGCGCCGGGCCCGCGACGATCCGACGCGTGCGATCACGAACGGCCCGATCATCGCCGGGATGATGCCGAGCCGCACCTCCGTGAAGGCGAAGGTCGCGGCGTTCGACGCGACCACGACGTCGGCCGCGGCCAGCAAACCCACGCCGCCGCCACGCGCCGCGCCGTGCACGCGCGCGACGACCGGCTTCGGCAGCTCGGCGAGCCCCGTGAACAAGCGCTGCGTGCGCTTGGCGTCGGCCACGTTGGCCTCGTGGCCCGCGCCGCGCATCGCCTTCATGTAGTTGAGGTCGGCGCCGGCGCTGAAGTGCTTGCCCGCCCCGGTGACGACGACGACACGCACCGCCGACTCCCCGGCGGCGAAGGCGAGCGCCTCCTCCATCCCGTCGATCAGCTCGGGCGCGAGGGCGTTGCCGACCTCGGGCCGGTTCAGCATCAGCGTCAGGACGCCGCGCTCGAGCTCTCGCGTGACCATGTCAGCCCTCTCCGTCTTCCGCCGTCGCGGCCAGCACGCCCTCCGGGACATCCAGCTCGAGGCCGAGAAGACCCTGTCCCAGCGTCTTCCCCTGGTGATCGACGCGCAACGAGAGCGTGCCGCCGCCGCCGAGCGCGTGGCGGAGGACAAAGTTGAACGCCCCCAGACCGGGCAGCTCGAAGCGCTCGACGTCGCCGCGGACGAGGTCCGCGAAGCGCTCGCGCACCTTCGAGGCCGGGAGCGCCTCGCGCAGGAACGCGAAGGCGGCGGGGGAGCGCGCCGCGACGCCGATGTTGGCGTGGTCGCCTTTGTCGCCGGAGCGGGTGAACGCGATCCGCCGCAGCGGCACGCGCCGGGTGGGGCCGCCGGCAACCGCTGCGATCGGCGGCGCTTTCCGCGCTCCGGCGTCCGGCCGCTTCTGGCTCGGCGCCACCGGCGCGAGCTCGCGGACGCTGCGCTCCTCGCCGCGCAGGATCTCGAGGCGCGGCGCGACCAGCTCGCGCGGCACGAGCGTCGGCCAGTACCCGTACGCCTCCTGCACGTCCGGACGTCCACCGAACACGCCGAGCCCCGGCGGACCCTGCAACGCGAATCCCATCATGGCGAGCGAGAAGCGCTCGATCTTCTTGCGATCGTGATCGCGCACGGCGACGCGCAGGATGCCCTCGTTCGGCTCGACGTCGGGCGCGCTCCTGCCCCAGCAGCTCCGGTAGCCGACGAGCTCGGCGCGCCGGTCCACGAAGTCGGTTCCGATCCGATGCCAGAGCATCTCGGCCATGCGCTCGGCCTTCGCGACCACGTCGGGCCCCGAGATGAGCGCGAGGCCCGTCGCGCGGAAGCCGTCCTTGTAGACGATGGTCACCTTCAGCTGGTCCGGCGACGGCCGGCCGTGCGCGCCGGTCACCGTCACGCGGTCGGTCCCGCTCGCCACCACCTCGAGCCCGCGGAAGTCCGTGACGACATCGGGGGTGAGGTAGGCGGCAGGATCGCCGATCTCGTACAGGAGCTGCTCGGTCACCGTCGAGCGCGACACGCGCCCGCCCGTGCCCGCGTGCTTGGTCACGGCGAAGCTCCCGTCCGCCGCCACCTCGGCGATCGGGTAGCCCACGTCCAGCGGCGGCACACCCTTCCAGTCGGTCACGTTGCCGCCCGTCGCCTGCGCGCCGCATTCGAGGACGTGGCCCGCGACGATGCCGGCAGCGAGCCGATCCCAGTCGTCCCACGCCCATCCGTGCTCGTGTACGAGCGGCCCCAGCGTGAGCGCCGCATCGGTGACGCGTCCGGTGACGACGATCTGCGCCCCCTCGCGCAAGGCCTCCGCGATCGGCCACGCGCCGAGGTAGGCATTCGCGGACACGACGCGATCGCGGATCGGTGCGAGCGGCCGCCCCTCGTCCATGTGCGCGAGCGTCACGCCGGCCGCGAGCAGCTCGTCCAGGCGCGGCATGAGGTCGTCGCCGTGGACGCTGGCGAGCGTCGGCGTGAGATGTCGCGTGCGGCACGCGGCGGCGATCCGCGCCGCGCATGCGGGAACGTTCACGCCGCCCGCGTTGGCCAGCACGCGCACGCCGCGCGACACGATCTCCGGCAGCACCGGCTCCAGCATGCGCACGAAGTCGTGGGCGTAGCCGAGCTCGGGATTGCGCTCGCGCTGGCGCTGCAAGATCACCATCGTGATCTCGGCCAGGAAATCGAGCGTGACGTAGTCGATCTCCCCGCCGCGCACCTGCCTCGCCAAGGCTTCCGGGTCGTCTCCCCAGTACCCACTTGCGTTGGCAATGCGCACGGCGCTTCGCACGTCGCGAAGACTACGTCGGCGCGCCCGGCAACCGCAAACGGACGCCGTCGCCGCCATTCGTACGGTGAAAAGAACTTGCGCCCGCGCAGTCATGCATGGTACCCGCGTTGATGCCTGTTCACGGCATGCTCCACCCCTCACCACACGAGGATTTCCGGGGCATGTCCGTTGCTCATCCCGACAATCGGAGCTCTGCGTGTCCGGAGAGAAAGGGAACTCGAACATCCGCGCCGGCGGTGGTCTGCGCCGCGCGGGTCTCGCGCTGCTCGCGTCGACGGTCTTCCCCGTCGCGACGGCTGTCGCCCAGCCGAACACGCACCTCGCGCCCTACGTCCTCTTCGCGCAGGACTCGATCCGCATCCGCTCCGCGCTGATCAAGGACGGCGACGTCGGCGTCAACGACGGCCTCCTCTACACGCGCGGCGCCGTCGCCGCGGCCCAGTCCGACTTCGTCGGCGCCGCGACCCACCTCGACTCGACGACCGACTGCGAGGACCTGTTCACCAACGTGCTCGTCGGCGGTGCATCGAGCTGCCCGCAGGCGAGCGGTTCGGTGCCGCGTCCGGTGGTCGCGAACGTTCCGCAGGCGTGCGGCTTCCCCTCGCCCTTCCCCGCCTGCGATCCGTCCAGGCCGGTCCTCGTCGACCACAACCAGACGATCGACCTGCCCCTCGGACCCAACGGCGCGCCCGGCATCTACGGCGACCTCGTCGTCCAGGGCGGCGGCTCCGGCCCGGCCGTCCTGAAGCTCGCCCCGGGTGAGTATCACTTCTGCAGCGTCCGCGTCGGACGCAACGGAAGCGTCCTCTTCCGCGGCCCCACGACCGTCGACGTCACCGGCCAGGTCCGCATGAGCAACGCGACCGACATCGGTCCCGACGCGAGCCTCGGCGCCGCGGCGCCGCCGGCGGGCGCCGTCAAGTGGTACGTGCAGGGCCCACAGGTCCGCTACTCGCGCAAGGGCAACGTCGGCGCGTACGTCTGCGCGCCGACCGCCAAGATGTCGATCGGCAGCAGCGTCGTGCTGAAGGGCCAGTACGTCGCGCGATCGATCCGCTTGAAGCGCTCGAGCGTGACGTACACCGTGCCGGTCCCCGGCGTCTGCGGCGACACCGTCATCAGCCCCGGCGAGCAGTGCGAGAAGAACGCCGACTGCGGCGCGGGCGTGTGCGTCGACTGCTCGTGCCAGAGCGCCACCACCACCACGACCACCGCGTCGTCCAGCACGACCACCACCACCGTGCCAACCGAATGCGACGACGACGCCGACTGCAACCACGGCTCGGTCGACGGCGCCTTCGTGTGCGAGGATGGCCACTGCGTCCCGGCCTGCGACGAGGACTCCGACTGCAACCAGGGATCGCCGCAGGGCGCCTTCGTGTGCGACGACGGCCATTGCGTCCCCCCGTGCGACGAAGACGCCGACTGCAACCAGGACTCCACCAGCGGAGCCTTCGTGTGCGCCGACGGCCACTGCGTGCCCGGCGGCTCCAGCACCACCAGCACGACCACCACGTCCACGACGACGACCTCGAGCCACAGCTCGACGACGTCGACCAATACGACGACGACCTCCACCTCGCTCGCCGGATGCCGGTCCGACGACGACTGCCCGGTCGGCCGCTGCGTCGATGGCGTCTGCACGCCGGAGTGCGAGGACAACGCCGACTGCAACGTGGGATCGCCGACCGGCGCGCTCGTGTGCGTCGACGGACGCTGCCAGGGCGGCGAGGTGTGCGACGACTGCACCGACAACGACGGTGACGGGCTGGTCGACTTCGAAGACCCCGATTGCTGCGGCCAGGCCGCCGGCGTGCGCTTCGAGATGCAGCCCAAGAGAGGACGCTTCCGTCAGGTCGCGCCCCAGGTGGCACGTTTCCTGTTGAAGGGCGCGCTCGCGCGCAGCGGGCTCGGCACGATGATCGATCCGCCGAGCCAGCAGGTCACCGTCCAGATCCGCAACCAGAACGGCGAGGTGCTGTGCGCCCGCATCCCGGCCGGCAAGTTCCGCCCGACGAAGAAAGGCTTCCGCTACGCCCGCAAGAAGAGCCCGCTCCCGGTCGAGCTCGGGCGGAACCTCGACGGCGTGCGCGTGAAGGTCCTGAAGAGCGGCCAGGTGCGCTTCCGCGTGAAGAGCAAGAAGGCGCAGCTCACGACTCCTGCCGAGGGCACGCTGGAGGTCACCGTCGGGTTCCTCAGGTCGACGGGCAAGGCGAGCCAGAACGTGTGCTCGCACGGCGCGCGTCTCTTCCGCGGCGGCAAGAAGGGCGGCGCGCTCCGCTATCCGTGATCCGAGCCAAGACTACGTCTTGGCTCGGGGGAGGACGCGGGAGTGTGGCGTCCGTGGCACGCGCGACCCGCATGTCGCGGCCAGCAAAGCTGGCGCGACAAAGCTGGGTACGCGGGGTGCACCGACGCCCGGCAACTCGTCG